>NZ_CP119677.1:4105000-4408333 GCF_029318685.1 Ruminiclostridium papyrosolvens DSM 2782 | reverse complement strand
ATAATATCGATATCCTTTGCATTGCTTCGAAAAGTAGCAGGAGGCTACCACATGGATACATATGGTAAATGCTTGTTTGTATCAATAGCACTATTTGTTATTGCAGCACTGATTGCAAAGCATACCTACCGGTATTGGAGTATTGTATGGCTGGCAATTATGATAACCTTAACATTTACAATAGGCCTGTATGTATTGATTAGGTACGCACCAAGGGATACACCCAATAGATTAATTACAGACCCTAAAGAGAGAAGGAAATTTAAATCCTTATCCATTGCATATATATGTATATGGTTAGCGGTGGTTACAGCATTAACAGTATTTGAAATGAAAATGTATACTCTTTTGCTATGCTTTAGTATTTTGCAGGAATTATTTGCAATAACGCCAACAGGACATAAGTTTTTTGACAAAATAAAGTATGGGCTGTCTCAAAAGCTGAAATCTTTCTAGTACATACTTTTTATGGCAAAGATACTTATTTAGTAATAATCATTCCATCTACGTAAAAGATTTTCCTGAATAAAAACAGTCAGTGAAAAGCCGTTATTTTGTTTTTATTGACTGTTTTTTGCGTTATATTAATACGTAATTTTCATTCTCAAAACTTATATAAATAATCTTTTATATACCCCATAAAATTACATTATATTCAGCTTTTGCATGATAATATTTACTTGTTATCAATCAATAGATGGAGTGTCAATTAAATGGAGGTAAGATACTAATAAAGAAAACTGCGATTACAAAATATATACAAAAACAACTACAAGAAGATAGCTGAATAATTAAGTCTTAGAGAGCATATTGGCTCGTTTATGGTTAAACAAGTAAAAGAAAGCAAATAAAACAGCCACCTTATATGGATACTAAATAGTTTTTTGATCCACGATTTTTTCAGAGTTAGAGTGTCACGTGTAAGTATCATGCCCTTATAGGACTTACTCAGCTCATCAGTTTACTTGACCCCGTAATAAATTTTTAGATTAATTTGACTTTATCTAGGTAAAGATATATTATGAAACTAGTATACATATTATTACATTTAATACATATTTATGAATTTTACATGCCCTAGAAAGGAGGATTTCCGTAATATGTATACACGTTAATAATAAACTTAAAAATCAAAGGAATAAAACATTGGAGGTAACTAGCATATGAAGAAAAAAATATTAGCTTTAATTGCATGTCTAACTATTCTACTATCAAGTTTATCTATACGTGCAGAAGTTCTGCCAAATTATAATAACGTTAAACTTGAATCATACAGTTTAAATGATGCTCAAAACAATGCTGAAATACAAAAATATTTGCAAGAGAATGGTTATTCTGAGAAAGTAGCCAAATTCATTAGCCAGGGTTCTAGATCTTTACCTGAATATAAAATAAATAGCGAATTAAATTCTAGTACTACATTGAGTAAAGATGTTAAGGCTAAACTAAGTGAAAAATATAATTTAGTTGAGCCAGAAGAAAAACCTGTCAAAACGATTGTGCTAGTTAAAACAAAAGGTGATTCTAATAATACTTTGTTGAAAGCTAATGCTATAGGTAATGTTTGGCTCTTGCAGTACCCTGTTACTGATACAAATTTTAGTATTAACGTTTTAAATGTAGGTTCAGATCATCTCGATTCCATATATGGTTATGTTCAAAAATATAATTTAAAAGAGCTATAATTGGGCATTAGATACAAGTAAAAATGTTAGTAGAACACAAGTTGGAACAGGGAATGTTTTTTCTTGGACAACTGCTAAAAATTTTGTTGAAGAAAAGTTTGAATATGATATAACAGTTACCGAAGACGGTGTTACGTGGTCATATGATAATATTGGTGATAACGATATAACCAGATATAACTTCTCTGTTGGTGCTTATAGTTCAATAACAGCTAATGGTGGTGAACGACACCACTTAGTATCAAGCAGTGCTTTATCTAAAGCAGGATTTAATACAAATACTGCTGCCGCCATAAGAATGATTACGAGAGACCATGCAAATACGTCAAGTTGGGGAAGTGGTACAGAACAATCAAATTTCAGGATAAAAGAGTTAACCCTGATTCAGTCAGGCAATTACCAGCAATTACTTCAGTTAGAAGTAGACGGATTAAAAAGGTCAGTGGATTCGGAAGGTATATATCCCAATTTACAGCAAAAGTATTATGATGAAGTTTTGGTAGCACTTTTTATTATGGAAGAATACTTTGGAATAAATTAATAAATAACCGTTAATGAAACACTTTTAAATTACATATTTAAGTTTTATTATAAGATGAAGAGATTTTATATATTTCTCTTCATCTTATAATAATTTATAAAGGAAGCTGATGAAAAATGTTTAAAATAGACTTAAAGCCACGTACTGGCATTGATAAAATACAATTAGGTATGACAAAGGATGAGCTAAGAAAAATAGAAATAGAGAGCGGTATATTATTTGAAAAAAAATATTTCGGTTGTCTTCGGGTTTGCTATGATGATGAAGGTCTTTTGAATTTTATCGAAATTGCTAATCCTTATTCTGATTTATTTAAAGTGTTTTTTGAAGACATTGATATATTTAATACTAAAGCTGAAGAACTTGTAGAATTCATATCAAAATTCGGTAATTATGATAGAGAAAATGATGATTCAAAATTTGGATATCAATATGTATTTAAAGATATTGGGTTAAGTCTTTGGCGGCCAAATGTGTTTAAAAAGGAATATTTAGATGAAATTTGGTTTCAAAATTATTCCATGGAATTGCAAGAAGATGAAATGAAATACTGGTATTTCCAATCAGTTTCAATAGCTGTAGATGGCTATTGGGGTTGATTTATAACGAATACGTTTAAAGGGTTTAATAGCTGATGCTGCCATACGGTAAACTCAAAATAGCTTATTCATTTATGAAAATAGTAATAATACCTTTAATGTTTCTTTTATGGGCGAAAACGAAGGTGGGACGAAGGGTTCAAAATATTAGTAAGAAAAATCAAGTAACGTTTCAATACAATCGTTATATAACACTGCCAAGAGCTCAAAATAAGTAAATGGTAAACCTCACGTGCCTACAAATGTATAGTTAAATGTGCGATAATCGTGAAAAGTGTGAAAAGTTGGCACCAACTTTTCACACTTTTCACAAGGAGGACACACTATGGATACAAGATTGGCAACCACAAATATTCGAATTCAACAATGGGCAGCTGTTTTCAAGTCAAAAGCTGAGTCTGGATTGACAGTAGATGAATACTGTGACAAGAATGGTATTACCCGAAATGCCTATTACTACTGGCTACGAAGAGCCAGAATTGCAGCATTGGAAAATACCCAGACAACATTTGTTGAATTGAAAGCTCCGGAAACAGAAGCTTTTCCACAAGCACCAACGGCCATTCATTCTTTCATACCTCAGCTTACCATAGAGAAGAATGGCCTTGTTATCGGGGTCAATTCTAACACAACAAAAGAACTGCTTGCACTGGCATTAGAGGTTGTCTCCTATGTTTAACGATGCAACAGGCTTCAAGCGAATCTTCATCGCATGTGGATACACTGACTTACGGCGTGGTATTGATGGTCTGGCTGCCACAATTAAAAATGACTTCCATATGGATCCCTATGAACAGGGAAACATCTTTTTGTTCTGCGGCAGGCGTACCGATCGCATGAAAGCATTGGTTTATGAGGGAGATGTGCGTATAAGCGCTTAGCCAACGGACGGTTCCAATGGCCCCGTAACGAGGTCGAGGTAAAAGCAATCACTACCCAGCAGTATCGGTGGTTGATGGACGGCCTTGCCATTGAGCAGAAAAAGACAATCAAAAAGGTAACTCCCAGCATGATTTAATGGTCGGCCTCGATATATGTTTTACCTTTATCGCTTGATATTTGTTGTTCATATTATCGCTGAAGTGCCCATAAATACTGGCTTTTTGGCCGGTTTTGTGGTATACTTGAGTTATGGAAAAACAAACAATTTCAAGAGATGAACTTCATAAAATACCACATGATCTTCTGGTTGATATGTTTCTTCAATTAAACTCTTCTTTAACAATTATGCAGCAACAGAACGAGACACTGATAAAGCAGGTGTCCAGCCTTCAGGAGAGCATAGCCGTACTGACACAGCAGCGTTTCGGACGGAAGACAGAAAAACTGTCGGAGATGCCAGGACAGCTATCTCTGGCATTTGATTCCTCTGATGCAGTCAATGAAGCGGAAGTGCGTACCGATGACGGAATTTTGGAAGAACCGGAAATCCAAACAGTGGTTACCCGCCTGAAGGCTAAAACCAAAGGAAAACGGGAAGCAGACCTAGCTGGTATAGAGACTATTGTCGAACCTGCTATTACCATTCCAGAGGAACAACTTACAGAGCTGTTCCCTAGGGGGTATCACCAACTTCCGTATGAAGTCTACAAGGATCTTGAGTACCAACCGGCAATGTTTGTCGTACATGAACATCACATTGCAGTCTATGCCGGAAATGGGGATACCGGTGTTGTCCGTGCAGACAGACCGGATCGTCTTCTGAAAAATAGTATTCTCACCACCTCCCTTGCGGCAGGCATCTTCGAAGAAAAGTATGTGAATCATAGCCCATACAACCGCATCGAAGCCAGCTTCAAATGCAAGGATGCCAATATCGCACGGCAGAACATGGCCGGATGGATGATTACAATCTATGACCGATATCTGCGTCCGCTTGGCAGGGAGTTCCACAAAGAACTGCTGAAAAGCAAGCTAATCCACTGTGATGAGACACCATTCAAGATGCCGGATAATGGCCGAGGTCCGAATTCCAAAGAATATATGTGGGTATACCATACATGTGAACGATATGACTCACCGCCAATCTTCATCTATGATTACCAGCAGACCAGAAAAGCCGAAAATCCCAGAAACTTTCTGGATAGATACAAAGGGATTCTGATGACGGACGGCTATCAGGTATATCATACCCTGGCAGAAGAACGGCCGGATGAACTGAAGGTCGCAGGATGCTGGGCTCATGCCAAGCATAAGTTTACTGAAATCGTGAAATCTGTCGGAGCGAAAACCTCGAATGGAATAATAGCCGATAAAGCAAATCGCCGTATTTCCGCCATCTATCATGTAGACAACATGTATAAGGAATCATCCTTAGAGGAACGATTGGATAACCGTAAGAATTCCGTAAAGCCTCTTGTGGATGAATATTTTGCGTGGCTGAAAACATTACAGGGAAGTCCTGAGATTGACCAGTCATCCAAAACCGCAAAAGCAATCAATTATTCCATTAACCAGGAACCGTATTTACGTCTTTTCCTGACGAATGCCATAATTCCACTGGATAATAACGATGCGGAACGTAGCATCAGAACCTTCTGTGTAGGTAAAAAGAACTGGCAGATCATTGATTCCAAGCAGGGAGCCGAAGCAAGTGCCATGCTCTACAGCATTGCAGAAACAGCAAAAGCAAACGGCTTAAAACCCTATGAGTACTTCCAGTATATCTTGCTTGGATCAGATGCTGCTGCATCTGGATGACAAACCTCAAGACTACATCGGTGACTTAGTTCCGTGGTCAAATAAGCTACCAGAAAGCTGCAAAAAACTAAAAAAGTGATTTAATAGTCGCCCTCAGGGCGGCTATTTTTAACTACGGACAAGTGGTTTACCATTTACCAAAATAATATCATCATTGTTCATATTGGGATAGAGTCATATGTTGGCTCTATTATTTTTTCTAATATAAACATTACACCAATGACATGTGTTTTATAATACTTCCCACAAAGAAAAAGCCTTGGTAATACAGTAAGGCTTCATTTTAACCTTTTCAGATGGGGGAGCATACTTTTAAGCATATCTGTAATAAGGGAAATTTCCTCTTTTGAGCATTTGCTAATAAGTTTTTGTAGCTTGGTTGTATTTATTTTACTATCCGGTGTACCTTTTATTAAGTAATCAAGGGATACGTGTAAGCAGTCGGATATATTTGTGATGGTTTCGAGACTCATTTTTTTCTCTCCTCGCTCTATCTGCCCAACAAAATTTATTGATAATTCCAACAATTCAGCGAACCTTTCACGGGTCAGACCTATGCTTTCTCTTTCATCCCGTATTCTTTTACCTATTTCCTTGTAGTTCATTAGAATTCCCTCCCAAGAATAACTTTACAGGGAAAGCTTGTATTCAAGAACCATATAATAGGGTGAATATTTTAATGCTAATAGCGTTTTAATGTATGTCGAAATATGCAACTAATCCTCGATAACTGGGTCTTTCTCTGATTGTATTTACTTTGAATACTTTTTGTCATAAAATAGAAATATTGATGAATTTATGGGAGGTAAATAATAATTATATGATAATGAATTTATATATACTGTTATTAGTATCATTGCCAGAAGCGTTTTTGAATTTAATTATAGCCTTACTTATTACAGGCAGAAAAGAAAATTTAAAAATAAACAGTAAGAATATTTTGAAATTCTCTACTGCTATAGCTTTAATGCTTACTTCATCGTGGGTTATTCGCCCTATATCGCCAAATATTATAACAAGTGTTACACTACACGTAATTGCATATTCACTAATATTAATGATTGTATATAAAATGAAGCTAATATATGCTTTGTTTGGGACATCATTCTTTTTTATGATAATTACTACAACAGAAGTTTTATATACATCCTATGTAATTACATATATATTTAAGGGAATGGAAAACTTTCAAAACGCATATCATTGGTATGTAATACTTGTTTTGCCTCAAAGAACTGTTCAGGTATTAGCAATAGCATTTTTATGGAAGCATGAGGTTCTGCTAGCCACGCGTATTAATCACCGATTCCATAAATTATTTTTGGCATCATTTTTATTGTTATCATTTGGAGAACAATCGCTTTATTTTGTTTACCTTGATTTTTGTGATAAGTTACCACTTGTCTATCAAGTAACATTCTCTGTATCTATGTTTGCGGTAGTATTGATACTCAATATTTTGATATTTAAATTAATTCACATGATAATAGGAAGCTTACTGGAAAATTCATACAAAATGTATACTGATTTTGAGGATGATGTAGGATTTGCCTTAGATGAAATACATTCGCTTCTGGTAAATAATCAGGTGGATGAGGCAGTTAAGCTTATTGAATTCCTTAATGAGTAAGTATTAAAACAGAGGGGAGGGAAAGATTATGAAGTCAAAAATCAAATTTTTGCTTACACCTTTGTCAATAATAATTACACTACTTGCGTTATCAGGTGTTTGCTCGGCATGTATGTCGTCATATTATCAGCCTAAAGCACCAAAGCATTTGAAAAAACACTAATGAATTTCATCGGAACAATATTTGGAGCCATGACAAAAACACCTTAGTATTATTAGGGTGTTTTGTTTTTTAGCCATCTTTTTTAAGAAAATTAGATTGTAATAATAAGGTTAATTCCGTTAATAAAATGAATTCTTAAAGGTGTTTTTCTTTTTTTGCCTGCTTGATTAGCTTATTTATAAGTACTTCAAATCGATTTATTTCAATATTTGAATCCTTCATTCTCACTGCCAGCTCAAGATAAGGGATAAACGCCTGATTATTCAAGTACTTTTCAAAGGCATATAATTCCGGACTGTAAGGCGTTCTTTTCCCAGAAGCCATTTCTTCAATATAATCAGTGATTCCGAGCATATAGTCAGAGGAAACATTAAAATACTTTGCAAATAGTATAATAGCATCAGGGTCAAGATTCCTAGTGCCTCGCTCATATTTTGAAATAGCTTCTCTGCTTTTGCCTAAAGCCTTTGCTACATCTTTTTGGGATTGTCCTTTAACATTGCGTAAACTTTTTACTCTCTCTGACAAAACATTCATTTTTAATCACCTCAATAGATAATTATAGATAAATATACCATTTTGTGCAATTTATTATCGTAAAATTGTAATTATTTTAGAATAATTACAAAATAAGGTTGACTGATATATGGGGGAGTATTATAATAAAAGTGGTACGAAGTGTACCAACTTTTAACAATTACTAACGACAAACTATCATAAAATGCACTTGATTTTCTTTAAATTAAGGTTGGTACACTTCTTTTATTTTTTAAGGTATTGGTATAAAGAAAATATTGAGGAATAGCCAATACAAAAAATCGTGTAAGGGGACTGACGGCACCCCCTTACACGATTTTTTAATAGAGATATTTATTTTTTGTATGCTTTATTAAGCTAAAGAATAAGCCTTTCAAGTTGTTTTATTTCAATTTTAGTATCTGACATTATCCACAGAAGACTGTAAATAAATGATACCAATGGTAAAAATTAATTGACTATTATAGGGTATAATATTATAATAAAGTGGTACAAAATGTACCACAAATTAACCTGAATATGAATGCATAAAACTTTTAAATCCACATAAAGTCCGGCAGGAGGGGGGTGTAAAATTTTGCGAACAGTACAAAAAAATGTGTTTTATATGCCCACTTAAAGAAGAATTAATTCCAATAAATTTTAAGTTTTGCCAGTAACTATAGAAACTACAGATATAATATATTGTTTCAAGCCAATGGCAATTTATATATATCATTCTCTCGATTTATGCTTTCATAATACACTCCTGCTAACGACACTCAATTTGGGTGTCATTTTTTTATAGTGTAAGTGTGTATAGTTGGAATTTAGTCAGATTTCATCCGAATTATTTATAATGAAGCAAATTCTTCTAAATAGACTTTCATAAGCTTTGTATGGCTTAAAAAATAAATAGTAATCAAAATGAGACACTGCCTTAAACTGCGGTGTCTTTTTTATTGACGGAAAGGAGAAAAAAGTGGATTTAAAGGGGAATATTCAAGAACCGAATAGTGTTCATGTGCAAAAAAGGCAGCTTTATTCTGTTTCGCTGCCAAAGGATACAAAGCAATGCAGGGGATGTCCATATCCGAGTGTTGGCTTCATTTGCTGGGCAACGGATGGCAGCTGTATGAGAACAGAGATTAATAAAATCAATGGGGCGAGGAGGTGACAATTTTATTGGATAGCGTTATTAGCTGGGTTGGAGGCAAAAGAGCTTTACGAGAGCTAATTTATATGAGAATGCCCAGAGACTTCGCTCGTTACATAGAGGTTTTCGGCGGAGGTGGCTGGGTGCTATTCGGCAGAACGCCGGATAAATGCATGGAGGTATACAATGATTTTAATTCAGATCTTGTAAACCTGTTCTGCTGTATAAAGGAAAGACCCTTTGCATTGCTAAAAGAGCTTAATTTTTTGCCATTAAACAGCAGAGACGACTTTACAGCTTTAAAAAAATATCTTGAAAAGGAGGATTTCACCAGTCAATATCTTCAGGAAGAGCTGGAGCTTGCACAGCACTATTTAAGTGACCCGCAGTTTGAGGAAATAAGGCTAATTCTTATTGAGAACGCTACAATGTGTGATGTAAAGCGTGCAGCTGCCTTTTTTAAGCTCATACGATACAGCTATGGAAGCGGATGCACCTCCTTTAGCTGTCAGCCCTTTGATATAAGAAAAACCTTTCATCTCATTTGGTCAGGCAGTCGGCGACTTAAAAACACCTTGATTGAAAACAAAGATTTTGAGGCATTAATCCTTCATTATGACAGGGATAATGCCTTTTTTTATATTGATCCGCCATATTTTGAAACGGAGGATCACTATGCAGTTAAATTCAGAAGGGAGGATCATGTACGTTTAAGAGATGTACTCACTGGCTGCCGTGGTAAATGGATGGTGTCATACAATGACTGCCAATATATACGTGAGCTGTATAAAGACTTTTTTATTGAGTCTGTCAGCCGATTGAATAATTTGGCTCAGAGATATGACAAGGGCTGTGAATATTCAGAGGTTATAATAACAAACTATGACACCTCACTATACAAGGCTAAGCCTACTCAGATGGGGCTTATTGATTTATCTGATGGCTGAAAATATTTATATTCAGAAGGAGAAAGCTATGAAAATGATTGAAATTGAAACCAGTGTTAATGAAATAGGAGAGGTTACCATACCAGCGGAGCTTATGCGTAAAATGGGCTTTGCTTCAGGAGATACGGTAAAGCTTTCATTTGTAAGTGCTTCAAAAGATGGTATGGAAAATAGTTTTAAGGAATTTGTTGTCACACCTGACGGTATTGCAAATATTCTTGAGGATAACCAGACAGAGCTGACCTTGCCGCTTGATATTCTGGAGAAGGCTGAAATTCCGTACAACAGCGACCTTGAGGTTATATGTGCTAAGGGTGCTGTTGTTATTACGGAGGCAGATTTGACAGACAGACTGTCAAAGGAGCTTCGTGAGCTGTTCGAGGATTTGGGCATAAGTAAGGATACTGTGAGTGAGGTTTTAAGAAATGGAGGACTAATGCATGAGTAAGGGAAAAAACATATACAAAATTATTGACTGTAAGGGACGTATCCTCATTCCAAAGGAGCTTCGGACTGCCGCAGAGATGGAAGCAGGCGATATTGTGAAGCTTGGACTTCATAAGGGAACAGTCATAGCTAAAAAGATGAATCTTATAGAGGTAGGAGATCAGACACCTGAAGCAAGGGAGGCATATGTGAGAGCGGCAATAAAAGAAATGTCGGAGGAAAAGCAGATTAATATTGCAGCCAGTATTCTGGAGCTTGTGGAACGCAGAAAGGAGCAGCTATGATAGAAAGAAATACTTTTACACAGGAGGACTGCTTAGAAACCGGGTATGCCATGTCTATTGCAGGCAGAGTTATTGTATTGAAGCAATCCTCACTGCCAGAGAAATATCAGAATTCATTGCATCAGCTGTATTTTTGCAATGGCGGTAACGGAAGCAATCCAAACCCAATAGGACGTTCGGTATTTACAGTAGCTCTTGCTGATGGAACTCATGTGCGGTGGAATCGAAGCGATGTACTTGGCACACTGAAGCCTAAACTATTGCCGGATTTGGCTCGGCTGCACCTGTCGCAAATCCGGCCTTGCAATGAAGTTGAACTAAGAGAAGCTGATCCTAAGTACAGCGGTTACAGCTTTCTTCCAGACGGAAGATATTCCGCAGGCGTGTGGCTGGCTGACGAAAAGGAGGCTATGAAGTACATAAAAATGCAGAAGGACTACCAGCACAGGGTAATGCTATGCGACCGGAATGACTTTTGTGTATTTGAAATGATAAAGGGAAAAGTGATTTATCCGTCTCAGGAGGTTATAGATGAATTTCTGTTGGGACAGCAGGATAGTGGGATGAATATCAAGCTTTAAGTAATCAGCGGTGAAAAATTAACACAGGATACAGAGCCAGCGTCAAAAAAATGACCATGGCTTTTTTTATTTAAAACATAGGAAGGAATGAATTTATGAAATGGAAGAGTAAAAATGTTTGTATTATGACACTTGTCATTTATTTTATACTGATAGGTAATGCTTATGCCAGTGCTAAACAGTTTCCCGATGCCATAAACCATTGGTCAAAGAAGGCAGTTACACATTTATCGCAAAAAGGTGTAATCAGCGGGTATCCTGACGGAACGGTCAGACCTGACGAAATAATCACGCGAGGTCAGTTTGCTTCAATGCTGGCAAAAAGCTTGAGAGTTGATATAACAATGACAGAAGAACCCCAACCCTTTAATGACATCTATCATCACTGGTCAGAGAGTTGCATTAAGACCCTAGTTGAAAGAGGTATTATTGCAAAGGCGGATTATGACGGCAGCATCAAGCCTGATAAGCCAATTACCCGTATTGAAATTATAAGGATGCTGGTAAGAGCAAGCGGAAAAAATGGTGAAGCAAGGAGCACTAACGGAAATACAGGCTTTAGGGACGATGCTGATATCAGCAGTGCAGACAGGGGCTATGTAATAATTGCAAAGCAAAACAATATTTTAGCCGGATATCCTGACAATACTCTTCGACCAAAGGGTGAAGCTACAAGGGCAGAAGCATTCCAGCTGATTGATAACCAGATGAAGCAAAACGAAAAGCAGGGTAACGAAACACCGCCTGCAGACAGCTCAGGTAATAATGGAAGTGGGTCAAGCAACAGCTCCAACAGCTATCCAGATGCACAAGTGGAATTTGAACTGCCGGATAAAGCACATACTGATACAGAAATCAGCATATCACCTATTGTTAAATATACTCAAATACTTAAATGGTCCCTTACCAAGGAAACAGAGGCCGGAGTGCAGGCTCCTATTGATATTGCACAAGCAATAAACAGTTCACTGTCTCAAGGCGGAGGGAAAATTTCATTTAAGGATAGCGGGAAATATACCCTTACAGCTATTGGGCTAAGCAACAATGGCAGAGAAACAAAATATGCAAAGGGTATAACCGTTTATCCGGTGCTTAATCCAGAACTTAAGCTTCCAGTATACACCTATACAAATGAAACTGTTGATATTACAGCTGGTTCTGAGCTTGAAGGTTTTGACATTACATGGACTGCCACAAAGGATGGGAGGGAGGAAGCACTGGACAGCATTGCTTACGGGAGTCTAACAGGGGCAGGAGGAAAAATTACTTTTAAGCAAAAAGGGAAATACACCTTTACTGTGACTGCCACAGATATCACAGGCAGAGCATTTACTTGCAGCAAAGCAATTACCGTATATCCAATACCTGAAATGGATATAAGCCTACCTAAACTGGTATATAGCGGAGATTCCATATTGGCAGCTGTTGTCGGTAGCGAGTTGGAAGGGTTCAATGCCATATGGAGCATTTCAATTGACGGAGGTGCTTTAGTGCCGTACACCCAGTATGCAAGCGGTACACTTTCAAGTACTGGAGGTGAAATCTATATAAGCACCAATAAAACTATTTCAGTAGAGCTCACTGCTGATATAACAGATGCAAATAATCGTACCTTTACCTTTTTATCCAATCCCATAACTATTAAGCCCAATATAGACTGTTCCTTTACAGCATCTTCCTCCATACATGCAGGTAAAAGCTTTAGCGTCACTATGAAGGAGGTTTCTGGCTTGGAGGGTAACAATATTACCTGGTCCCTTACTAAGGGTGGCAGTACGACAGGCTATACAGGCAGTCTTAGCAGCAACGGTGGGAGTATCGCTATAAATGCTGTCGGAGACTATACACTGACAGCAACTGTTAAGGACAGCGAGGGGAAAATATATACCCATTCAGAAAATATAGCTGTAAGTAATACAGCTCCAAATGCACCTGCTGGACATGCTACAGTAACAAGAACAGCCAAGGAGCAAAAGCTCCTTGTAAATATTACAGCCTCTGCAACTGACCCTGACGGAGATGCAGTTACCTATGAATATTCAGACCATAGTGCTGATGGATATTATTCAGTTGGTACTCATACTGTTAAGGTCAGGGCAAGGGATACCTTCGGTGCTGTTTCAAGATGGTCAGAAATTAGCTTCAATGTTGTAAGCACGGCGCCAGCCACACCTGTAATTACAAGAACACCAAATGGCAACAGTATTGCACCAAATGCACCTGTAACTATAACTGCAGTATCGACTGATCCAGATGGTGATGCTATTACATATATATGGGAGGGCAGACCGGCTGAAACCTTAGTATATCCTCTTGGCAAGAATACTGTCCGTGTTAAGGCTGTAGATTCAACTGGTATGGAATCTCCGTGGGCAGCAATAGTATTTTTTGTAGCAGACTCAGCCAACGGAGGCGGCATGACACTGGACGGACCAGAGTCCGTAATAGTCGAAAATGGAATAGAGGGTGCAACGATTACCGAGTATACCTTTACTGTTCCGCCTGTTTCAGGACATTCAGGAAGTGACTATGGAAGTGTGAGAGGCTACAATGCTCTGACTGGTAATTGGGATCAGCTGGACTACCAGAATACGAATAATGGTATTACCTTTAGTCGGAAGCTCACGGCAGGGGTATATTTACAGCTAGAATTCTATTATTATACGAATCATGACTGCATGTACAACAAGAGCAACATTACTTACTCGGTAGCATATTATTTTGAATAAAAATTAAGACATGATGAGTGGAGGGGCAGAATGAAGGGAATCAGCATAAAAAACGACAGAATAATGTTCTATGGAAACACTGCAGGATATGTAGAAGGAGAAAAAGCGGTAGTTGATACAATGTTTCAGTGTGAGGAATTGAAGCATTACCTCGAAAAGGAAAGAAGACTAGAGGCAGAGTGGACAAACGGAGTATATGATAAGCTGGCATACAGTAAGCCCAATATTGACGGAAGCATGCCAGCTTTAAAAAGCTGCCGTATTTATCAGCTAAAGTCGGATGTAAATGTATTGATGAAATTCATTAGCTACAATGAGCTCATAAAAGGCTTTGGAGAGCCAACGCCTGAAAATTACAATGTTGTGTATGATGGGCATATGGAAACCAATGACCTTGAGGCCATCTTTGAAAAGTTCAACCTTTATCATCCCAATGGATTCAAAGGTCACAGCTTGTCAATATCAGATGTTATTGAGCTTTACAGCAGTAACGGCAGCACATTCCACTACGTTGACAGCTTTGGATTCAAGGAAATTGCTTTTAAGCCGCTAGGGCAGGAGCAGAATAACGGACAAGCCATGAAGCTATAAGGCAGGTTAATAGCTGAGGGCTGTTTTAAAATTTAAAAGCAGGAGGAAAAAGGAATGAAGAAAACAGAAACCACTCAAAAAGATATGTCCCCAAATACAGTGCAGTCTCCTCAAATGAAGATAGATGTAAAAATCGGCTCTATTCGACCAGCGGGCAGTATAAGGGCAACTGCCTCCATTAATCTAAATGACTGCTTTGCAATACGGAATGTTAAGGTGATGGAAAGCAGCAAGGGAATGTTTGTGGCCATGCCAAGCTACAAGGCAGGAAACGGAGAATACAAGGACATATGCTTTCCTATAACAGCCGCTTTTAGACAGCAGCTGAACGATGAAGTCATAAGTGCCTACCATCAGGCACTAATACAGGGACAGAAATCAGCGGAGCATACCCAAGTACAGCTGAAGGAGCAGGATCATGGTATACAAATGGGATAGGTATAAACAAATAATAATTATTAGTAAAATATACCGGAGGGAATAAATAATGAGAAAGCCATTATTAAAAAGGAAAAATCAAATCAACAGTACTGTAATAAAGCTAATGAGTGTTTTTCAATCTCAATCTGGAGAAGGCTTTGTGGATACCGCAATTAAAATATTAATGTCAGTAGTAATAGGAGCCTTGATTCTTGCAGGACTATATTCTTTATTTGGGAATACTATCCTGCCGACACTTACACAGCGCATTAAAGAGATGTTCAATTATGCAGGATAATAGCATTGGTCAGGGAAGTCTGCTGTTCATGCTCCAGTCAGTCCTTTTTGTAGCACTTCTTTTGATAGCATCTGTCTTTGATGTTAAAAAACGAATAATTCCAGATACAGTATGTATAGGTGTTGCTCTTACAGGCTTAATGATTTTTGAGCCTTCTAGACTTCTTGGCTGTTTTTCAGCTATTCCTTTTTTTATTGCCGCACTTATGAATGGCAAAATTGGAGGCGGAGATATCAAGCTGACGGCAGCAGCAGGGATAGTTCTGGGCATAGGAGGAGGCATAGCAGCAATGATTATCGGTCTTACTGCAATGCTTCTTTTTTATGCTGCTTATGCTATAACGCAAAGGCTTCGTAAGAGGGAACGGAAGAGGGCGTTCCCTCTTGCACCCTTTTTATCAATAGGCTGTATCACAGCATATTTAATTAGTACAGGAGGCATTACTCTATGAATATTTTAAAAAACCGAACTGTTCTCGGTGTAAGCTGCATACTGCTGTCACTTGTAATCTGTTTTGCAGTTACACCTCTTTTTAACTCAAGCCTTTCTCAAAGAACAAGCATTGTACGTGTTTCAAGGGATATAAAGGCAGGCGATAAAATCAACGGGAATATGGTGCAGACTGTTGAGGTGGGCAGCTATAATCTCCCGTCAGGTGTGATTAAAAGCAAGGATGACGTCATTGACAAATATGTCTTAGCAGACATGAAGGAAGGAGACTATATATTAATTACAAAGCTGTCAGCTGCTCCTGTCGCTGAAAATTCATATTTGCACAGCTTAAACGGTGAAAAGCAGGCAATATCGGTAACAGTCAGAAGCTTCGCAAGCGGGCTTTCAGGGAAGCTGATGCCCGGGGATATAGTTTCTGTTATTGCACCGGATTACAAAAATCAGGGTATATCCATTGTACCGGAGGAGCTTCGGTATGTAAGGGTTATAGGTGTTACTGCCAGCACAGGCTATGACACCAATACAAGTGAAAATATGGAGAAGAAGTCAGACAACAAGGAAAAGGAGCTCCCAAGCACTGTAACCCTTCTGGTTTCTCAGACTCAGAGCGAAATACTTGCAGGATTGGAGTCGGACGGAAAGCTACACCTGTCCCTTGTGTACCGTGGTAGCAAGGAAAATGCTGATAAGTTTATAGATTATCAGGACAAGGTAATCAAAGACTTATACCCCGAAAAAGAAAAAAAGGCCGAGTTAAATGCAGAAATCAATTCGGGCGACAGCAATGAAGCTAATAAAACGCCAATTACAGGTGTAGATGCAATGCAAGAAGGTGAGGGTGAATAATGCTTAATTTTATAAAGGGGAGTATTTTCTCCCGGAATACAGGAAGGCTATCGGAGAAAAGTGAATCTGAAATGCCTTCTCAGGTATTGGCAGTATGGGGGAGTCCGGGAAGCGGAAAAACTGCTGTCGCTGTAAAGCTTGTAAAATACCTCGCAGATAAACGGAAAAATGTAGCGTTGCTCCTTTGCGATATGACAGCACCTATGCTGCCATGTATTTGTCCACCCACAGATCTGGAGTGTGAAAAATCACTAGGAAGTATTCTGGCAGCTACACATATAACAGATACCCTTATTAAGCAAAACTGTATAACACACAGAAAAATAAAATATTTGACACTTATAGGAATGCTAAAGGGTGAAAATGTATTTACGTATCCTCCATATAATGCTGAGCTGGCTAAGGATCTGATTGAGCGTCTCAAAAATATTGTTCCATATATAATAATTGATTGCAGCAGTACAATTGCAACGGATATACTGTCTGCAGTTTCGCTGATGGAAGCTGATTCTGTTCTGAGACTTGTAAACTGTGATCTTAAATCGGTCAGCTATCTATCCTCACAGCTTCCTCTTTTGCAGGACAACAGCTGGAATACTGAAAAGCAGTACAAGGCTGCGAGTAATTTAAAGAATGGCGAAGCAGGTGAAATCATTGAAAGAGTACTGGGTAATACAGCGTTTAAAATACCTCACTCCAACGAACTCGAAAATCAATTTCTGGAAGGTGATTTGTTTAAGGATCTTGTACTAAAGGAAAGCCGAGGCTTCCGAAGAGAAATAGAAAAAATAAGCAAGGAGGTGCTTGGAGTGTGAAAAATAAAAGGCAAAAGAATTCCTGTATCCATTCCGAAAAAAACAATACAGCACGCTTGTCGGACGGATTTATCTCTAGTAAAGCATCGTCAGCCCCTCAAGCCGACCAAAGAGTACAAACCCAATATATTTCAAATATAGCTAATAATAAAAACCTTTTCTTTGTGCCAAAGGAAGGCTCTAGAGATTTCAATGCAGTTTTACAGGAGGTACAGGAATATATTTCATCTAAATATTCCACACTCATAATTGAAGGAGGAAAGGATGAGGTCAAGTCACAGATAAAAAGGTATATTACAAAATACCTTCAGGATTACCGTATTGCTGTAAACGGCATGAGCGAGGCACAGCTGGTGGACAGCCTGTATGCAGAAATGGCTGAATTTAGCTTCCTTACAAAGTATATATTCTGTACAGGTATTGAGGAAGTAGATATAAATGCTTGGAATGACATAGAAGTCCAATACTCAGACGGAAGCACTGTTAAGCTGGAGGAGCACTTTGACTCTCCAGAGCATGCTGTTAATGTTATAAGAAGAATGCTTCATGTGTCAGGCATGGTGCTGGATAACGCAAGCCCTGCGATTTTAGGGCATCTGAGCAAAAACATTCGTATTGCGGTACTGAAAGCACCGCTTGTAGACGAGGATGTGGGTGTGTCAGCCTCTATTCGTATTGTTAATCCGCAAAGCATGGGAAAGCAGGATTTTGTAAACGGAGGAACGGCAACAGAGGAAATGCTGAACTTTCTGTCCGAATGCCTGAGATACGGCATATCTGTATGCGTGGCAGGTGCAACCTCATCTGGCAAAACTACGGTGGCGGGCTGGCTTCTTACAACAATACCGGACAACAAAAGGATTTTTACAATAGAAAACGGCTCCCGTGAGCTGGCACTTGTACGTAAAAAGAACGGTAAGATAGTAAACAGTGTTATACATACACTTACAAGGAGCAGTGACAACGAAAAGCAGAATGTTGATCAGAATATGCTGCTGGATATGGCACTGAGATTTAATCCTGAGATCATCTGTGTTGGGGAGATGCGCTCATCAGAGGCATATACAGCACAGGAATCCGCAAGAACCGGGCATACCGTACTCACTACGATACACAGCAACAGCTGTGAAGCCACATGGAGAAGAATGGCTACCCTTTGTAAAAGGAAATATGACATAAATGATGATACGCTTATGTCACTTGTGACTGAGGCATTCCCTATTGTGGTGTTTACAAAGCAGCTTGAAAACAAGCAGAGAAGAATGATGGAAATAATGGAATGTGAGATAAGGGCTGACGGAACACGATGCTTCCGCACACTTTACCGCTTCAACATTACGGAAAACAGAATAGAGGACGGAAAGCTTTTTATAAACGGAAAGCATAAAAAAGAGCAGCGGATATCTCAAGGTTTGCAAAAACGTTTCCTTGAAAATGGTATGCCTCAGGAGGTGCTCAATAATATATTAAAGGGACAGTATTCTGAACCGAAGGGAGTGAGAGCGTGACATTTATTCAGCTTACGGCCTGTACCGGCTTTATTGCAGGCTGCTTTATTTTGTTCGGAATCTCTCCAATAGAATTCGCTGATGGTTTGTTTAGCTTCTTAACAAGACATTCGGTGACTATCAGGGATGAAATAAATGAAGCAGCAGGACGCAAAAGGTTATCCTTTTTACAGCGAGAAATCAAAGAAATGCAGGAGATACTTTCAGTAACAGGTCGCAGCAGCCGTTTCTCAGCAATTTGTCTGATATCACTGCTGCTGTTTGCTGCCGGAGCCGGTATTGCCATAATTCTGCAGAATATATTTCTTATCCCTGTTCTTGCAGTGGGCTTTATGTTTATTCCTTTCTGGTATGTCAGACTTACATCAACCAATTACAAAAAGAGCATCGCTGCAGAGCTGGAAACGGCGCTTTCCATTATTACCACGGCCTATTTAAGAAATGAAGATATATTTACTGCCGTTGAGGAAAGTATAGGTTATTTGAATCCTCCTGTGCGCAGTATATTTGAAAGCTTTTTGACACAGATAAGACTTGTTAACCCCGATATTGATGCAGCATTAAAGGCTATGAGTCCCAAAATAGAAAATAATGTTTTTCATGAATGGTGTGATGCTGTCAGCTCATGTCAGTATGACAGGAGCCTTAAAACAACCCTTACACCTATAGTCACTAAGCTGTCAGACATGAGGATTGTTAACGCAGAGCTGGAATACCTTGTGCTTGAGCCTCGAAATGAATTTATAACGATGGCACTATTAGTAATTGGAAACATCCCTGTAACGTACCTTCTTAATAGGTCGTGGTTTAATACCTTGATGAACACAACAATAGGACAGCTTGTACTTGCTGTTTGTGCAGCAGCAATTTTTATATCTGCGTCCTTTGTAATTAAGCTGACAAAGCCTATTGAATACAGGAGGTAGCAGACATGACAATACTATTAATACTATTTGCAGCCCTTTTTGCAATGGGGCTGTTTTTTATTTTTGCATATGTATTGAAACTTCCGACCGTGAAAGCGGCAAAGGCTATGCTGAATACAGAGAGGAAGAGTAAAAGGGCATCCCAAATAATCGAAATATATCTAGTGTCATGGGCAGTCAAGCTTTCAAAAATCATACACATGGATAAGTATCGTAAGAGCCGCATGTCAAGCATTCTCAAGGCTGCAGACATAAGCATGACACCAGAGGTTTACACAGCATATGCGATAGTTAAGGCGGGTGCAGTACTTACAGGTGTGCTTCCATGCATACTGATATTTCCGATGCTTTCACCAGCCTTTATAATTGTTGCAGTACTTATGTACTTTAAGGAGTCTAAAAGGGCAGATGAAAGACTGAGGGTCAAGAGGGAACAAATTGAAAGCGAGCTGCCCAGGTTTGCAGCTACAATTGCGCAATCACTTAAAAGCAGTCGTGATGTACTTACCATGCTTGAAAACTATAAGAAAAACGCAGGGGCAGCCTTTCGAAGGGAGCTGGATATTGTAACCGCAGATATGCGTTCCTCCGGATATGAGTCAGCACTTACGAGATTTGAGGCAAGGATGAATTCATCAAGGCTGTCGGATGTAGTAAGGGGGCTTATCGGAGTTTTAAGGGGTGATGACGGTGCTGTATATTTTCAGATGCTGGAACATGATTTCAAGGCATTTGAGCTGCAGAGACTTAAGGGCGAAGCACAAAAGATACCGCCGAAAATACGTATTTTTTCATTTATAATGCTGATGTGCTTTATGTTGACGTACCTTGTAATTATCGCATATGAAATTCTTAAATCACTTGGAGGTATGTTTTAGTGGGAGGGTATTAATGTTAGGCATGGATATAAAACATAGGCTGAATGAAGCTAAACAGGATAACGAGGTGCAAATGTGTTGAGAAAAATAAACAACAAAAGGGGCGAAGGATACATAGATGTGTCGGTGCTCGTACTGTGTACCATGCTGGTAGTGGCTCTTGCAGTCAAGGTCTTTCCCGTATATATTGCAAAAAGCCAGTTGGATACCTTTGCCTCTGAACTGTGCCGCGAGGCAGAAACAGCAGGTCGGGTAGGGCGTGAAACTGCTTTAAGAACACAGAAGCTTAAGGAAAAAACAGGGCTTGATCCTAAGGTTACATGGTCTCAGACAGGTAATATACAGCTAGATGAGGAATTTGCTGTAACGGTTACGCTTCAAAAGGATATAGGTCTTTTTGGAGGCTTTGGCAGCTTTCCAATTACATTAAAGGCACAGGCATTAGGTAAAGGTGAGAGGTATTGGAAATGAAAAAAATAAATGATATAATACGGGATAAGAGAGGTTCGTCTTTTCCACTTATTGCTGCTGCTGTCCTCACTGTAATTTTAATAATGTGCGGTTTATCGGAATACATACGCCTGCTCATAATATCACAGGGTGTTCGGGATGCACTACAGTCTGCTGTTATTTCGACAATAAACGAGAATTATGATAATGTATATAATTGTATCCGTGAAGGTTATGCGGGTGCGTATATGCCGAACGGTACAGAATGGGCTGACAGCACAGATTACGGAGATATATACAGCCGTCTGGATAAAGCTTTGGGATTGAAATCAGAAAATGGCTTTCATGTTAAATACTCCGGAAAAAAACAAGAATTCATACTTTCAGGCTTATCTTTAGACATCAACAACCCACCGATAGCCCCTTATGAAAAATTTAATACAAATAGCCTTCTTGCCAATGCTGAAATAAAGCTGGAGGTACCCGTATCATTTGCAGGCAAGGCGCTACTGCCGCTGCAAATTAAGCTAAGGGTGCAGGCTAGGTATATGCCTATGTTTTAATGAATTAGTCAAATTAAATAGACTTTATATAACTCCTGTGGTAGGGTTGGGCTTGTAAGAGTCTTACAGGAGTGTATTATATGAGGAGGCAAGAGCTTATGAAAAAGAAACCAATGAAATGGTTGGTAGTTACCGGTTTGGGAATTATATGTATAATCCTCATTGCAGCGATAGCCACTAAGTTTAAAATGGAAGATACTAAGGATATTGCTGCATCATCATCATCAGTTCAGGTAAATCCAACTGTTGTGACACCAAGTGAAGCTTTAACAACGGAAAAAAATATAGTTATTCAGGATGATAGTAACCCTTCAGAGAGAACCTCAGCTAAAACACCGAATACTGCGGTTTCAAGCGGAACAAAGCAGACGATTCAGCCTGACCCAGTTAAGCCAAAGATTCCCACCATTTCAAAACCAAAGGTACAGGAGAATGTTACTCCCAAAGCTCCAGATTCAGTAAAAAAGCCTGCAAGCAAGCAACCTGGTGCCGCAAAAAATAGCACGTCAAATAAATCAGAACCCAAGGGCGGTGAGAAAAAGGACGGTAAAATATATGTTCCCGGTTTTGGATGGGTTAAGGATAATGGAGGAGGTGTTAAACAAGAAATAGTCGGATCTGACGGAGATATTAATAAGCAGGTTGGCTCAATGGATTAAGTATTTTAATTAAATAAAAGAGAAGAAGCACAGCAGAAATGCTGTGCTTCTTCTCTTTTAAGGGAGATTTATATGAAGTTAATAAATAATATTTTGCTAATACTTACATTGCTGATTGCATTAATGCTTCCACAGACTGTATTTGCTGCTGATGGAGAAGGAAATATTGATCATGGCGGCGGAGGGATGGGAAACAGTTCTGAAGAAAACTATTGGACTGGTGACGATGGGGTACGTGTAACCGTTATTAGATTAAGAGATAGAAAGCCAGTAACTGTCCCGATAGATTTTACAAATACTAAGCCAATTAATATTGCACACTTTGGTAAGGTATGTAAGGTAACATACACTGCCGGAAGGGTATTGACACCTAGTACATCCACTTATGAGTGTAAAAAACCTGATAGAGCTATGCCTAAAATTGTAAGGACAAAGAGCAGAAATCCAGATATTAAAGCAATTAAGGAATTTTTTTGTTCAGAATATATGGTTACTACTATTTCAAACCTTACTGGGTTTAATTACGAAACACTCACCGACGGAGACTATAAAATTTTGCTTGAACCTATTGCTTATATGACCTTTAGTGGCATTAATATGGCAATGACAGCCACTGAAGCGGCACTCTACAACCAGCGGTTGGGCGGGGAATTACGCAAAAGAATGGTATCCCTTTCAAATAAAAACCTACCGCTTGCCATGTTTCTGGAGGTTCCTGATCTTGGTTATCCTGCGTGGTCTGGTTCGACTACAGCCCCAGCATCCGACGAGGATATAATATCCTCTTTAGGTCTTGGCATTGTAAAGTTTAAAGAAGCTGAGCAGCCACAGGTCTCGCCTAACAGCTATACATACAGGGTTAACACAGAGGTGATTTCATCAGTTACGATCAGCGGGGGAAGGTCTGATCCCGATAATCCGGTTACTGTTCAATTCAACATTGGAGGTACTGTATATACCGTAGGAAATGTATATTATCCAGAGGGTAAAAGCCAGCTGGCATGGGTAAGATGGAAAACACCGTCTAAGCCTCAGACAATGACAATTAATGTGTCTGTTTCAAATAACGGCAGAACTGACACTGGCATTATGACAGTAAAAATTGTTGATTTGTCTGGAAATGATCCGCCCAACCCTACTGCCGATGACCGTAACTACTCGTACAGCGCTCAAGGTATTCCTAGTAATGAACAGAAGACCTCTGCTTCATGGGGAGTTTGGCATCCTCATTGGCATCAAAATCTCGTCTGGCAGAGCGACATGAATTGGTATAGTGACAACGATGGCGGAGGCTACTGGCAGGACGATGGTGAATGGATCGATATAGGCTGGTGGGACTTCAGCTGTGATACATATCATGCAGTCCTTTCCGCTTCAATGAATATTGCTCCTGATGAAAAAGCACCTACTGCATTTGTAGATACAATGAAATCAGGCTATGGGATAAAGCAGATGACAGAGGCTAATGTCAGTACTAACCAGTCCTCGGCTGTAACAGAGGCCCAGACCGCGGTGACATATTTTCCAGAATTTCTGTATAAGACCTATTGGAGGCTTCTGGAGCAGACAAGCAGAGGATACAGATCGGCTTTTGAATTCCATGAAAACAGATATTCAACATACAACAGGCGTACACATTTTACACCTGTATGGATGCCTGACGGAAGCTATACTCCGTATACATATCTGATTGACTGCTGGACACCAAACGGAATGCTTTCAGTTAACCTGACAGACTCGATAACCATTGATGGAAGCCTTTGGGACGATTGGCGTGTTATACCTGCAATCCCTTAAAATCATATCATCAGAAAATAACAGGAATCACAAGGCAAAAAAGCCATGTGGTCTTTTTTTGACTAAAAAATGAAAGGTGGAAAAGTGTTTGAATAAAAAAATCTTATGTATCTTGTGTGTTTCGCTGCTACTGTCCGTCATGCTTTGTGCAACCGCCTATGCTTCCGGCAGCGGAGATGTGGCAGGTGCCATTGAAGGGACATGGACGTCAGCATCCCAGCAGATAAAAACTGTTGTTAACAAGGTAGTTTTTCCTGCAATTGACTTAATTCTGGCTGTGTTCTTTTTTGCCAAGCTTGGTACTGCATATTTTGATTACAGGAAGCATGGCCAGTTTGAATGGGCGTCCCCGGCTATTCTGTTTGCCTGTCTTGTGTTTACGCTGACAGCTCCTCTATATATTTGGACTATCCTTGGAATGTAGCAGAGAAACAATGGCCGAAAGGGGTGATTCAAAATATGTTTATATGGGATTTTGTTGCTGAGACTGTCCTGGTTCAGGTCGTTGACTGGATATATTCTCAGCTTGTAGGCTTTTTAGGCGAGTTTTTTTCAATGATGGGCAGCATGGGGGCTGATCTTTTTGATATGAGCTGGGTTAAGTCAGTTGTGCTGTTATTTTCCTATCTGGCATGGGCACTTTACGTAACCGGGCTGGTAGTAGCTGTTTTTGAATGCGGCATTGAATATCAAAGCGGAAGGGGAAGCATTAAGGATACCTCATTAAATGTTATAAAGGGGTTTATGGCTGTAAGCCTGTTTACCACTGTACCTATTGAATTGTACAAGCTATCTGTTTCACTGCAAAGCAGCTTTACGTCAGGCATTACCAAAATCACTGGTTCGGACGGCAACATCAGTACTATGGCAAAAGCCACCCTCACCAATGTCGGTGGGGTTGGTATGAATACTATTATAACGATTTTTATTTTAGTTCTAATGGGCTATGCAATTATTAAGGTGTTTTTCGCCAACCTCAAACGTGGAGGAATTCTCCTTATACAGATTGCAGTTGGCAGCCTGTATATGTTCAGTGTACCGAGGGGATACATAGATGGGTTTACAGCATGGTGCAAGCAGGTTATTGGGCTGTGTCTTACAGCATTTCTGCAAAGCATCATCCTTACAGCCGGGCTGATGGTTTTTAACTCAAATATGCTTTTAGGTCTTGGACTTATGCTTGCAAGCTCAGAGATTCCGAGAATAGCAGGACAGTTCGGACTTGATACCTCAACAAAAGCAAGCCTTACGAGTACTGTTAATGCGGCACAGTCTGCCGTTAATATTACACGCACAGTTGTACAAACAGTAGCAAAATGATTTGACTTATCCTTGTGTTCTTTATTGTGCAGAAAAATTAAAAATCTTGATAGGAGTGATGATTTATTTTGAAAAAATATGGTGTTTTGGCAAAACGTAGTGCTGCCTCTATTTTCGGAGCAGCACAAGCATGGCTGAAGTCGGATGGAAAACCGATGACCTTTGATACCTATGAGGAAGCTAAGGCAATGGCTGATTCACTTATGAAAAAAATAGGTACTGCAAATGTGAGCTACCGTCCAAAGGAAATGGAGCTGGAGCTAAACGAGACACAGTCCTCCGGCATGAAAATATTTTTATGAATAAGGCTATTACAGTAGGTAGCCTGTTTGATGGAATAGGGGGCTTCCCGATGGCAGGAATACGTCAAGGATTTATACCTGTTTGGGCAAGTGAAATTGAAGCCTTCCCTATAGCAGTAACAAAGCTTCGTTTTCCTCAGATGTTACATGTTGGTGATATTACCAAGCTTAAGGGTGAAACCTTGCCGCAGGTGGATGTTGTTTGCGGGGGATCACCATGTCAGGACTTATCTGTGGCAGGGAAGCGTGCCGGTCTTAAGGGTGAACGCTCAGGACTGTTTATGGAGCAAATCCGAATAATAAAGGAGATGAGAAAGCATAGCAAAGCAAGTGGAAGGACAAATGCTTCTGTTAGACCTCGGTACATGGTGTGGGAAAATGTCCCTGGAGCCTTTTCAAGTGAAAGAGGAGAGGACTTCAGGGCAGTACTTGAGGAAATCTGCCGAATTAATGACGACGCCATTTCTGTACCTAGACCTCCGGGAGGGGTATGGCTGTCTGCTGGGACCATATTGGGATATAAATTCTCCGTTGCTTGGAGGGTATACGACGCTCAATACTGGGGTCTCGCCCAGAGACGCAGGCGTATCTACCTTGTCGCAGATTTTGGAGGTCTCACCGCACCGGAAATATTATTTAAGCAGGGCAGCCTGTTTGGGAATCCTGCGACGGGCCAAAAAGAGGGGGAAGGAGCTTCCGCCTGTTCTCAAGCATGCTTTGGAGCTTCAGGCCGAAATAAAGACATAGAAAATGAAGCAATGCTTGAAACGAGAAGAGAATATAAATCCTTTCATATCAATCAAAGAAACGAAGGTATTGATTTAAATGGAATATCGGGAGCCTTATTGGCAACACAAAATATGCAGATGCAAACGTTTATCGCGGAACCAATGTTATGTCTAAATGACCAGGGCGGTGACCGTATAGATGTGTCACAAGATATTACTGCAACACTGCGAGCTGGAATGGCTGGGCACCCGCCCCTAGTGATGAGTGAGCAGACAGCTCTGTTCGAGAATTATAGCATTGACTCCCGATACACCGGTCCTCACAGGATAGCACCAACCGGAACTGCCAGCTATGGTACGGGAGGTAATAATGTTCCTTTGATTAATCAGCCTCTGGCGTTCAGTCTTGACAGTGTTGAAAGCAACAGCATGAAATCCTCTAATCCATATTCAGGATGTAGGGAAACAGCGCTAGCAAGAACGATAGATACAACTAATCCTGATCCAAGCAAAAATCAGGGAGGTATTGCTATTCTACAGGAAAGCTATTGTATTGCCGGCAACATTATTGACCGACAGGAGCATAACGGAGGAAACGGTATGGGATGCCAGTCGGGAATAAGCTACACCCTTAATACTGCCGACCGCCATGCTGTGTTTTGTAAACATAGTAACGCCTTTGACAGTACGTATCAGCAAACTGTTGGTGCGTTATGTCGAGGAGATGAGAAAGGAATTGGAAATCAGTATGTAAATCAGGACAAATGTATTGTAGAACAGAAGAAGCTTATAAGACGGCTGACTCCGCTGGAATGTGAACGGCTAATGGGCTTTCCTGACTATTGGACGGATATACCGGGAGCATCTGATAGTGCAAGATATAAGGCTCTTGGAAACAGTGTAGCAATCCCTTGTGTAGAAAATGTACTTCGGGGGATTGCATATTTTTTGAAACAAAATAAGGAAAATGAGGAGTGAAGCTAATTTGTATATATACCCTGAGAATTTAAAAGCAAAGCCTGTTTTGTGGCTTTGGCAGCTTCGGGATATCAGTATAGTTGGCATAGGATGCCTTGTCTCTGTTTTCATGCTTTCGCAACTCGGGCTGGTGCTGCCTTCAGCAGTAACTGCTCTTTATGGCTTTCTGAGTATCAGGCTTGAGGATACAAGTATTCTTGACTTTATAAAGCATGCCTGTGCTTTTTTCCTGACAAAGCAGCAATTTTATGAATGGGGGCATAACTAAATGAACGGAAAATTAAGAAATTCATCAAGACAAAAACAATATACCCACCAGATAATCGGAGCAAAGGAAATTACGGATTACAGCCTTATAACCTATGAACATGGAGAGCTTGTATATTTTATTATAAAGCCCTCAAATATATCAGTATTGTCCGGTGCCAGTATTTCAGCAAGGGTTTATTCGCTAATGACTGTGCTGAAGGGAATAGCTGAAATAGAAATGTGCTGTCTTAATTCCCGAGAAAGCTTTGAGGACAACAAGGCCAATATACGGAAGCACATAGAGCATGAAAACAACCCAGCTGTTTGCAGCTTGCTTGAGGCTGATCTGGAGCATCTTGACAAAATACAGGTGCAGATGGCAACAGCAAGGGAATTTCTTATTATTATACGGCTTTTAAATGAAAAGCCAGGAGAAGTGTTTCCATACCTCAACCGTATAGAAAAAAGCCTGAAGGAACAGGGATTCACCGTAAAGCGTGCTGAGAGGGAGGACGTCAAGCGCATCCTTGCCGTATACTTTGAGCAAAATGTTACAACAGAAAAATTTGAGGACTTTGACGGAGAAAGATGGGTTATTCCGGGAGATTGAGGTTACTGTTGATCTATTCTAATACTTACTTATTATTTTCATCTTTTGGAAAGTCATCAACTGAAAAAGCTGTTTGCCATTAGGCAGGCAGCTTTTTCAGTATGCGGATAAATCTTAAATATAAATCTAAGAAAAGGAAAGTGAACTGATATGGGAAAAGGATTACTAAAGGTACAAGGTACTTCCCAAAAAGATGCTCGAATACAGGAATTTCTCGAAATGATTTCTCCTAGTGTTATTAAATTCAACACTGATTATTTTATCTGCGGGAATACCTACCGCTGTGTATGGGCACTAAGGGAATATCCTACAGCTACTGACGAGCAGGCTATTTTATGCCATCTTGGAGAAAAGGACGGAATTACCCTGCATATATATACCCGCCATGTAACACCGATTGAGGAAAAGAAAATAATCTCGAATGCTGCTAACAAAAATCGTATGACAAGAAGTAATACCAATGATCTGCAGCAGACAGTAGCAGCTGAAAGCAATCTTCAGGATGTTGCAAATATTGTAGCTGCAATGCATAAGAACAAGGAGCCTCTGCTTCACGTAGCCGTATACCTTGAGCTTTTAGCCTACGATCTGGACAGGCTGAAGCTCCTGCAGACAGAAGTGCTGACTGAGCTTATACGAAGCAAACTGAATATTGACAGGCTCGTGCTTCGACAGCAGCAGGGCTTTGTTTGTGTAATGCCAAGTGGATGGAATGTATTCGGAGAGCAGTTCGAACGTGTGCTTCCTGCATCCTCCACCGCTAATCTCTATCCCTTCAATTACTCAGGAAAGACAGATACAAACGGGTTTTATCTTGGCAGAGATAAATTCGGCAGCAATATTATTGTAGATTTCAACAAGCGTGAGGATGACAAGACCAATGCCAATATCCTTATTCTCGGAAACAGCGGACAGGGCAAATCATTTTTATTGAAGCTTATCCTGACAAATATGCGTGAATCAGGCATGCATATCATAGCTCTTGATGCTGAGATGGAATATGAGGATTTGACAAATAACCTCGGCGGCTGCTTTATTGACCTTATGTCCGGTGAATACATTATCAATGTTCTGGAGCCAAAGGTATGGGATGAAAATGGAGCTTATACTGATATAAATACTCCCAGAGCGTTTAAATGCTCGTCAAGGCTGAGCCAGCATATTAGCTTTCTTAAGGACTTTTTACGTACATACAAGGATTTTGACGATAGGGAGATAGACACGATAGAAATTATGCTGGGCAAGCTTTATGATAAATGGGGAATTACAGACAGCAGTAATTTTGACAGTCTCAAAGCTGATAACTACCCAATTCTATCTGACCTTTATGAGCTTATTGAGCAGGAATATAAGACCTTTGATGAGAGCCACCGTCAGCTATACACTGCCGATACACTCCGGGAAATCCTGCTTGGATTGCACTCAATGTGCAAGGGTGCAGAGTCAAAATTCTTCAACGGATACACTAATATCACCAGCAGTGACTTTATAACCTTTGGTGTAAAGGGACTTCTGCAGGCAAGCAGAAATATCCGCAATGCCCTTCTTTTTAATGTGCTTTCATATATGAGTAACGAGCTGCTGACCAGAGGAAATACTGCTGCCAGCATAGACGAGTTCTATCTATTCCTTACAAACCTGACCGCAGTAGAATATATCAGAAACTTCATGAAGCGTGTGCGCAAAAAGGATTCCGCTGTAATTCTCAGCTCTCAAAATTTGGAGGACTTTGATATAGAGGGTATAAGGGAGTACACAAAGCCTCTGTTTGCTATCCCAACACATCAATTTTTATTTAATGCAGGGTCAATAGATTCAAAATTTTATATAGATACTCTGCAATTAGAGGAAAGTGAATATAACCTTATACGGTATCCTCAGCGCGGAGTCTGCCTGTATAAATGCGGTAATGAACGATACAACCTCATAGTTCAAGCTCCTGAGCATAAGGCCAAGCTATTTGGAAATGCAGGAGGCCGTTAGTAAAGAATGACTATTTATGATCACTGTCTGAGCAAATGGCAAGTGAAAAGGAGGTGCGGTTAATTGGATATGAAGGAACAGCGCTTCGGAATAGAAATTGAGCTGACAGGCCTGTCACGTAAGGAGGCTGGGAAGGTTCTGTCAGAATATTTTGGTACTCAACTCAAACATAACGACGATTACTATGACTCATATTCAGTACTGGACAGCCAGTGTCGGAAGTGGAAGATCATGAGTGATTCAAGTATCAAGGAGGAATGCAAGGTAGGAAGACCTGATGCCACATACCGGGTGGAGCTTGTCAGCCCCATATGCAAATATAGTGACATAGTAATCATACAGGAGCTTATCCGAAAGCTCCGTGGTGCAGGAGCCATTGCTAACTCTAGCTGTGGAATACATGTTCATGTGGATGCCTCCCCTCATAACGCTAATACCCTTCGAAATATTACAAATATAATGGCAAGCAAGGAGGATCTGATTTACAAAGCGCTGCAGGTGAGTGTGTCGAGAGAGAACAGATACTGCAAAAAGGCGGATGAGCATTTTCTTGAGGAAATGAATAGGAGGAAGCCTAAAACACTAGATGCAGTGAGTCGTATCTGGTACAACGGCGTGGATGGCAGGAACGAGCATTATCACGATAGCAGATATCACTGCCTTAACCTTCACAGCGTTTTTTCAAAGGGTACGATAGAATTTCGTCTGTTTAACAGCACAACCCACGCCGGAAAAATTAAGGCATATATACAGCTGTGCCTTGCTATCAGCCATCAAGCACTTACACAACGCTGTGCTAGCCGTGCAAAAACCCATAGTACAAATGAAAAATATACCTTCAGGACATGGATTCTACGGCTTGGACTGATAGGTGATGAATTCAAAACTGCACGGCTCCATCTGCTTGAAAATCTGGAGGGCTGTATTGCATGGAAGGACCCTGCACAGGCAGAGAAGCAAAAGGAACGGCTGCGGCAGAAAAAAGAAAAGGAGCAGGTAGCAAACACAATACAGACTCAAGAAAATGATGAGAGTATCGAACAGACCGGAGCCGAAGAAGGCACCGGTTTTTCTATGAGTATGTAATCCCCAATCTATTATTTATCAGAAAGGAATGACGCATATGAACAAAAAAACCTTGTACATTGCCTATGGCAGTAACCTAAATATCAGGCAGATGGCAATCCGATGTCCGACTGCAATGGTGACAGGAGTAAGTAAAATTAAAGGCTATGAGCTGTTGTTCAGGGGTGGATGCAGAGACTCAGTGGCAACAGTTGAGCCTTTAAAGGACAGCAATGTCCCTGTGCTTTTGTGGACACTAAGAGATAGAGATATAAAGACACTTGATCGTTACGAGGGATATCCGTATCTATACCGAAAGGAATTTATTGATGTAGAACTAAAGGGAAAAATCGTTTCTGCCATGATCTATCTGATGAATGAAGGTCACCCTTTTGGCTCACCTTCGGATAAATACCTTGATATTATTATGGAAGGATATAGAAGTGCGGGCTTTGATACAGAATTTTTGGAACAGGCAGTTGAAAAATCAATCAAGCTTGCAGCCCGAAAAAATGAGGAACAGGACCAAACCAGTATATTTGACCTGAAGCGGTGGTGACACTATGGCCGATCCCGCAACAATTGCTCTGGCAGTAAAGGTGGCAGCACAGGCAGCCACAGACAAACGCACATGGAAGGTCATAGGGGTTATTATAGCAGCACTCCTAACACCGGTAATACTGTTTATTTTGGTAGTACTGAACACACTTTCGGCTGGAGCTGATCATAACAATGCCGCTGTAAAGCTATGCTTTAATGGCGGAGCAATATCCGACACTGTTCCGGCTGAATATGCAAATTATATAAAGGATATGCGCCGCAGCTTTTTAGGGCTGGATAAGGAAATTTTACAAATATCTTCGCAAATAGAGGACGGCAGTCTTGACAGTACAAGAGTCAAGGCTGTTTTTTATTCTCTGTTTTTCGGCTTAGAAAATCCGAAGCTGAATAGCAGCCAATACAAAGCATATACAGATTGCTTTGTCAATTATGAAAAGCGTACACGCACTGTTGAAGATGGTAACGACAGTAAATCAAAGGAGGAATATACTGTAGCAGTTCCGTTAAAATCAATGCCTGAAATATATAAAAGGCTTCAAAAGGTTCTTGGAAGACAGATAACCAGCGAGGAACAGGCGAATGCCACGGAGATATATAGCCGTGTCTTATACGGAAAAGGTACTTTAAATGAGGGTGACAGCTTCGACTGGTGGGAGGACTGGTCACCAGGAAAGATGGAGGATACAAAGGACTTATTGTCGGAGGGTACGCTTGGAGCAGAAATCGTACAGCTTGCACTTACACGTCTTGGTGATCCTTATTCTCAAGAGTTGAGAGGCACAGGCAGATATACTGACTGCAGCTATCTGACAATTTGGTGCTATAAAAAAGTGGGCATAAATATTCCGGGGACTGCCGCTGAACAGGCAAAATTCTGTGCTGAAAAGGGACTGACTGTTTCAAAAAATGACTTGCAGCCGGGGGATTTGATATTCTGGAGCTATAGGCCTAACGGTAGATTTATGCATATAACCCATGTTGGTATATATGCAGGAAATGACAAGGTTGTAGATGCATCCTCTAAAAAGGGACAGGTGGTATACCGTGATTTGTATAATGCAGAAAAACAGGTTATGTACGGAAGACCCCATATATTGGGGCGAAAAAATAAATAGAAACAAGGAGGAAGTAAAGGATGAATGAAACAGAAATAAAGCTGATGTTTCCAGCGGAGAAGCTAGATGCACTCCGTTATTTTATAAGCAAGAAAGAGGTGACTATCGAAAATGAGATGAAGGATTATCTTGATAAAACCTATGAAAAAATTGTTCCAGCACATGTGAGAGAATATGTGGAAAGCAGGCTTGAGCAGAATACTGCTCAAGAGCAGGAAGCTTCACAATCACAGCAGCCGGAGCAACAGACAGAGCGACAGACAAGACAAACACGCCGACAACGTGGACAGATAGCAGAGGTAAGTACAAATACATTACAGTCACAGGGAGAAAACACATCGACCAATGAGGAAGAAACACAAGGTATAAACATGAGCATGTAGTGATGGCAGCACACTAAAAATATCATTGATTTAGAAAAAATTAAAAGGAGCTGTTTAAATGAAAAAATCAACTATTTCAATAGTCTTTGACGCTGAAAAGCTGGGAGCAATTAAGCAATACATGGGCAAGAAGGAGGCCGAGCTTGAAAAGGAGCTAGAGGACGCTGTACAGAAGCTCTATGAGAAGTTTGTACCTGTCGCGGTTCGCGAATACATAGAAGCAAGGGAAGCCAGCGAACAGGAGAAGCCAAAAGCATCAGCCAAAAAATTACACACGGATCAAGCAGGTATAAAAATTGATTAATTCGGGTACTAAGTATTAGTCAAATGGAGCAATCATAATGGGGATGTAAGGGGCTGTGCTGCCTTGTGTGCAATCATTCGCTACCAAATAGAATAGCTGCACCCTTTTATAGGGTTTTAGCTTGTTGGGGCAATTTTAAACGAAGTAACAAAAATGGACTTTTGTTTTTTCATGGGAATATATAGGGTCGAAAACGTTGCGGGTTAAAGGGTTTATGCTGCCTTGCAGCATAAACCCACTAAACACCGACCGGCAAAGCCGTTCGGGAGATATTGATGTGACATAACTATTAAGACAGTGACCAGAATTCTTATGCCAAATTCATATGAAGGTTAGGCATTTCAAGGCTTCTGGACAAAATATCTGTATAATTAAGGCTATTATTTTAAGAAGAAAGGAAGAAGTATGGCAAAAGAAACCGAAAAGGTACGAACAGGCTTTTATATTGATAAAGAAGTTTTGGAAAAATGTGATGAGCTGCTGTCTTTGGCGAATGTGAGATCAAGAAACGAGTTCGTTACGGAGGCACTGAATTTTTATTGTGGATACTTAAACTCACAAAAGGCTGAAAATTATCTACTGCATACATTATCCTCAGTACTGACCAGTATTGTTCGAGATACAGAAAACCGTATAGCAAGGATGGATTTCAAAGTTGCAGTGGAGCTTTCTAAGTTGGCTCACGTAATTGCATATTCACACGATATTGATAATGAGGCTCTGTACAAGTTGCATTTAAAATGTCTGGATGAGGTGAAACGAATCAATGGTACAGTAGATTTTGAAAGTGCTCATAAATATCAGAAGCGTGAAATGTAATAACTAGAATTACTTATGAAATATTTATAATGTTGAGATTAACGAAAACGATTCAAAACAGAAAAATATTAACTTCTATTTTTAAAGAAAACCACATAATTGAGTGATGGTTTGCCATGATATATAATTATTATAATTAATTTCCAGAGGTAGGTGATATAAAGTGTTTCTTATTTTAGATGAGAGCGGTAAAACTGGTACTCAAAAATATGATTTTAGTTGGAACTTTTCAAAGCAACCATATTTTTTATTATGTGGAATTTTAATTCCAGAAAAAAATGTAGAAGCGATTGAAAATAAAATAAACGAATTACATAAACGTTATAAAATACAGGGTGAGTTCAAATCGACAAAAGAAACTGTAAAAAAGAACATTAATGAATTAACAGAAGAATTTTGGAATATTATTTACCGAAATGAATGCAAAATACTAATTGAGGTTGTCAACAAAAAATTTTGTATTGCAATGCAAATTGTTAATTGCTGTATTTTTCCTTATTATGACTTTAATGAAGAACAGTATTATTCTTATGATTCAGGAGTAGTACGGAGAAGCTTTGCAAACTATATATATGATAAAATTAGCGATAATCTTTTTGGCGATTTTGTTGAAATGTTTGATAGTGATAAAAAAGATTTAGATAAACTTAAGAGTCTTTGCTGCAGGCTGATTGATGAAGCCGATAATACACATATTAAAGAGTATGTTGAAGAGACTCTTGACTCAATTAATAACTATAGTGAGAGGGGATTATTATTAAGACACCTTTTTCCTTTAGTAGACTATTACAAAAGTGGAAATTCTGCGGTTGCAGTATGTCCACATATTGATTCTTTTAATAACATATTATCTAAAACGGAGTCGATTAGTTTATCAAATGTAATTCACGACAAAATGAATGAATTAAGTGAAGCATTACAACAAGCAGCTATACAACAAAATAGAGAAATAGAATTTGGAGACTCAAAAAAGAATGCATTATTGCAGCTTGCTGATTTTTGGGCTGGAACCATACGGGAAGCTGTAGAAAAAGTATTGTTAAATGGTGAAACAGAAAATAAGATAATAAATGATATTATCCAGTATGATTTAAATTTCGTAAGTAGCTTTAGTGAACAGTTAAAATTATTTCCTAATAATTATGAGGTGTTAAATTGGAAAGAATGGTATGAAGATGCTTTTAAAAAATAAAAAAGAAGAGTATATTCAAATTCAGTATTGGAGGGCTAGTTGAAAAAAGACCCTCTTTTTTTATCTCTATTTCCAAAAAGGAGCCCCCATGCCAAAAATAATTTTACGCTGCAACTATCTTAGAGATGCTCCCCCTGAGCATCTAGCAAATTATGTGAAGTACATCGGCACCCGTGAGGGAGTCGAAAAGGTAGCTGATAGCAGAGCATTACTTCCTGCCACTGTGAAGCAGAAGCAGCTTATAAGTAAAATTCTCGGAGATATTGGAGATGCAAAGAATATGCACGAATATTCTGATTTTTTGATTAACCCCACTCGTGAAAATGCATCTGAGTTTATCACATTGGCTTTGGAAAATAATTTGGAGCTTATATGCAAAAGAAAAAACTATGTAGGGTACATTTCCAACCGTCCAAGAGTCGAGCGTGTGGGAGAACATGGTTTGTTTACTGATGCAGGAACACCTGTCATTTTGTCTCAGGTTGCAGAAGAGGTAGCTAATCACAAAGGGAACGTGTGGACACATGTAATTAGTCTTAGGAGAGAGGACGCACAGAGGCTAGGATATGACAGGGGGAAGCAATGGCAGGAGCTTATTCGCAGCAGTAAAGCTATGCTCTGCAAAAACATGAAGATACCCTCTGAAAATATCAGATGGTATTGTGCATTTCACAACGAGAGTCATCACCCGCATGTTCACCTTCTCGTTTATTCTAAAAATGAAATGGAAGGCTATCTTTCAAAGCAGGGAATTCAAGCAATGCGTTCTGAATTGGCTCACAGCATATTCCGACAGGATTTTATGAATATATATGACAGGCAGAATGAGAGTCGAAGCTTGCTTAAAGAAAATGCCGAAATTGTTATGAGAGAGCTGCTGACAAATATGCAATCAGGGACTTGTGAGAATAAGGCTATTGAAGAAAAAATACTACTGCTATCAGAACGACTAAAAAATACCTCAGGTAAAAAGCAATACGGTTACCTTAAAGCTGATGTAAAAAATATAATTGACTGTATAGTAGATGAGCTAGAGAAGGACAACAGAGTTGCAGAAGCATATAGGCTTTGGAATGAAGCTCAGAGGGATATTTTAAATATGTATGCAGGAAAGATTTCTGATATACAGCCTCTTTCAAAACAGAAGCAATTTAAGAGCATCAAAAACATGGTGATTGCAGAAGCACTGAATATAGTAAATCACCATTTTACATTTGAACAGGGCGAGGATGAAGTAATTGATAGCAATCTATCAGAGCAGGATAATATATTTACAGAAGAAGAGGAAACGCTTTCAATTGCAGGCGATTTGGATAACGAATTAAAGAAGGATTCCTCCCAGCATAGTACGTCTGATGCTGGGTATGACGATTTTCATTATTATGTAGAATGGAATGAAAGGTATAAGGAGGCACGTAAGCTTTTATATGGCAGTGATACTGCTGAACAGAGCTTTGACAAAGCCTACAGCTTATTTATGGAGGAGGCTGAAGCAGGAAATGCTCTTGCAATGTATGACATCGGGAGAATGCATATGGATGGTCTTGGAGCTGCTATGGACTCCGATGCTGCACAGGTATGGTATGAAAGGGCACTTATATCTTTTTCTGAGACGGAAGCTGAAAAATCAACGCCATATACGCAATACCGGATAGGCAAAATGTTTGCTGCAGGTCTTGGAACCTCCAAGGACTATAAAGAGGCAGCGGACTGGCTCAAAATGGCTTCCGGGAAGAATCATAAATATGCTCAATACAGTCTGGCAGGAATGTATTATCACGGGCATGGTGTGGATCAGAGTTACAGTATCGCATATGATTTATACCGTAAGTCTGCCATACAAAATAATCCTTATGCCTCATATGAGTTGGCTAAAATGTTAAGGGATGGTATCTGTACAGTAGTGGATAATATAAAAGCAGATGTACATTTTCAAAAAGCGTTCGATGGTTTTTCTGATTTGGAGGGCGAAAGCCATGATGATAAGCTTCAATACAGACTTGGATATATGCTATATACTGGAACAGGTACAGAGAAGAACATTTCAGCAGCAATCATATATTTTGAAAAATCGGCAAAGCTAGGTAATGTCCATGCACAATATATGCTTGGCAAGATATACATGGAAGATGGCAGTGAATATGAGGATATAGAAAAGGCTTTGAAATGGCTTGCAAAAGCTGCCGACAACGGTAATGACCTTGCACAGTATGCATTGGGAAAGCTCTATCATGACGGAAATCATTTGGATAAGAATGTACTAAGGGCAGCAGAGCTGTTTACGAAATCGGCGGAACAGGAGAATCAGTATGCAGCCTATGCCCTGGGAAGAATGTACCTTGCCAATGAGGATATTCCTGAGGATGTTCCCATGGCTATTAAATGGCTTACACTATCATCAGACCTCGGTAACCAGTTTGCACAGTATACACTAGCAAAGCTGTATCTTACAGGTGAAGCTATTCAAAAGGATATTCAGAAGGCAATGGACTTACTTACAAAATCCGCATTGCAAAACAATCAGCTTGCACAGTATAGCTTGGGTAGAATCTATCTATCGGGTGAAGAAGTTCCAAAGAATACTAGTGCAGCTGTCAGCTGGCTTACTAAAGCTGCCGAACAGGACAATCAATATGCACAGTATGCACTGGGCAAGCTGTACCTTATGGGTCATGACCTTCCACAGGACAGGGAGAAGTCCATTAAATGGCTGACTGCTTCAGCAGCACAGGGGAACATATATGCACAGTTTTTGATAGACCATATCGACTCATTACATGAACCTTCAGTACTGCTGGCAGCAACAAGACTGATGCATTGGCTCGGCAGTATATTCGATAATGAGCAAGCTAAATCAGCTAAGAATACATATATTAATATTGACCGAAAACAGTATAAAAGGCTCATGCAGAAAAAATCGGCACAGGGACATGCGTATAACGATCATACACCAGAACAAGGATATTGAAATAATTTTACTTTTATTGATTTTTATAGTATGTACCTATAGAATATAAGAGAAATCGAAATTGTAAAAATATAGAAATGAAACAAAAGTGTAATGGAAGTCCTTTGAGGAGGAATAAAATGAAACGAATGACATTTAAGCGGCCAACTACTCATTATGATGAAAGAATCAAACAAGTTGATGAGAAAATATGTGAGTTAATTAAACACCGTAAAGAAATTTCAACAAATAATCCGGGGTATCCGCCTTTTGAATATATCACTGATTGGGCAGTAAAAAATAATCTTTATGAGGACCTATTAAGATCGATATTCAGCTCATTGTGGAATGAAAAAGCATATAAGCCTTTAATTGAGCCAGATGACTTTCAAAGGAATTTACCGGTATTAAAGTATACCGAAGTGGATAATAGACTTTTTTCGGTGATTTCTATTCGACAATATTCTAACTCAAGTGTTGTGAATTTTAATGTTGATTGGGATACCAGAGAAATATCAGATAGCCAGTCACGGCATACTCATTTTGAATTGTTTATTGACGAGCGGTATGATTGCCGAATGGCAGATGGGACAGGTGGGAACGGGCATTTTCATTATAACTTCATTGTATCACCACCATTGCCCGATAATTTTTCTGATATTGATTTGATTTTTAAAGAATACGAAGTACCATTTAACGAAAATCAACTAGGTCAGGATATTGTAGTACGGTTGTAGTAAATAAATTAATTTGGTTAAATAGTTTTATTCAGTAATGTTACTTAGGTGCATTAAAAATCAACAGAACAATCAATACGTATATACGAAAAAGGATACTCAAAAAGGGTATCTTTTTTTATTTTGCCCTAAAAATCAAAAGGGGGAAGTCTTGTGACACGATACATTCATTTTACTGAAGAACAGAAGCAACGGGCAAATTCTGTAGAGCTTGAAGATTTTTTGGAAAGACGGGGAGAGCAGCTCATACGCTCAGGAAGAGAGAAGAGGCTTAAAAGCGACCACAGTATAACTGTAAGAGGTAACCGATGGTTTGACCACAGTACGGAGAAGGGTGGCCTTGCAATTGATTTTGTACAGAAATTCTATGGCTTGCCTTTTCAGGAGGCAGTGGTACTACTACTTGGCGGCGAAAAGGGTATAGAATTCAAACAAACTGGTAAAAGCGTAGATGAGCAGGAGAGAAATAGGTTTGTTCTCCCAGAAGCAAACAGTGACATGAGGCGTGTTTTTGCCTATTTAATAAAGCAAAGGTTTATTGACCGGAATGTGCTGGTATATTTCGCAAGAGAAAAGCTTTTGTTTGAGGATGCCAAATACCATAACGCTGTGTTTGTAGGGTTGGATGAAAATGGAGTTGCCCGTCATGCACATAAAAGAAGCACGGCGACCGGTAGTGGCTTTCGCATCAATGTGGAGGGAAGTAATCCGGGTTACAGTTTCCATTATATCTCTAAGAATCCTTATCCTCATACCCTGTTTGTATTTGAAGCACCCATTGATCTGCTGTCCTACATAAGCCTTCATCCACTGAATTGGGAAAATTCCAGCTATGTGGCGTTAAACGGTGTGTCAGGGCAGCCCATACTGAAGTTGCTGGAGCTGTATCCGCAGCTTCAGAGAGTTTCACTCTGTCTTGATAATGATGAAGCAGGACTTAAGGCTGCAAGTCGCATTCATAGAACTTTACAGCAGCAAGGGTTTGAAGATGTGGTGTATGATGTTTCGGTACAAAAGGACTGGAATGAGGATTTGATAGCATCGTACTCACAGGAGCAGGAGAAACCAGCTATGATGATGAGATAAAAAAGCATGACAGCCGTTTTATTGGCAGCCATGCTTTTTAAGTTCGCTTGTGTGCGGTAATGATGGTGTAGCTGTGAGCATTTATGGTAAATTCGCAGTTATCCAAGGTGATGTACCAGTTTTTGCCCTTTCGTGTGATGCTGGCGTTTGAGGTTTGGATTCTACCACGACACCACCCGACCACATCGGCTGTGCTTAAACGCAGGTTTTTCAGAATCCATTCAGCATCAAAATCTGTGGTATGCAGCGATCCAAATTTGAAAGCAGCAGTTCAATCATCAAGTGGGGTTTGCGGTTCTGTGGATGGGAGCGCCTCCGTGAATTCTTCTGTTGTGTAATTTTCCATAGCGTTTTATCTCAATTGGTTATCATAAATTTATTTTACAAAAAAACATAAATCTAAAGGAGTCCCATATGCCATCACAAGTTTATACCCTCATAGCAGTAACTGCCGTGGCGTTTTTCGTTATCGGTGGCTTATCTCTTTTGGCCCATTATTATACCTTAAACGGAATTAAATCAAAAACCGTAGGCGACGGACAGCACGGTACGGCACGGTTTGCCACCAGAAATGAAATAAAAAGGACTTATAGCCATATACCCTATGAGGTGGAAAAATGGCGAAGGAACGAAAATTTGCCCCAGGTGCAGGGGATTGTGGTTGGCTGTAAAACTAGCGGCAAGACTGTAACTGCCCTTGTGGATGAGGGAGATGTCCACTGTCTTATGATAGGGGCCGCAGGAGTTGGCAAAACAGCTAACTTTCTTTATCCAAACCTTGAATATGCATGTGCAAGCGGAATGTCGTTCCTGACAACAGATACTAAGGGAGATTTATTCAGAAATTACGGAAGTATTGCAAGAGACTACTATGGATACAAGGTATCAGTAATTGATCTGCGTAATCCTACACGAAGTGACGGCAATAATATGCTTCATCTGGTGAACAAATATATGGATGAATATCTTAAAGACCAGGATAATTTGTCCCTTAAGGCAAGAGCCGAAAGGTATGCAAAAATTACTGCGAAAACAATAGTTAACTCAGGAGGAATGGAGGCAGGGGCGTACGGGCAGAATGCTTTTTTCTATGAAGCAGCAGAGGGGCTTTTGACCTCTGTAATACTTCTTATTTCAGAATACTGCCCGCCGGAGAAACGACATATAATATCCGTATTCAAGCTGATACAAGATTTGTTGGCTCCATCAGGAGTAAAGGGGAGAAACCAGTTCCAGCTACTAATTGAAAAGCTGCCTGCTGAGCATAAGGCAAGATGGTTTGCGGGTGCAGCACTTAATACCGCAGAGCAAGCTATGCAATCGGTTCTGTCTACCGCACTATCAAGATTAAACGCATTTTTGGACTCGGAGCTTGAGCAAATATTGTGCTTTGATACAGCGGTAGATGCGGAAGAGTTCTGTAATAAAAAAACTGCTGTCTTTCTGGTCATGCCGGAAGAGGATTCCACTAAGTATTTTTTAATATCACTAATAGTTCAGCAGTTATACAGGAAGATACTTTCAGTAGCGGATGAAGCAGGCGGCAGACTTAAAAACAGGGTAATGTTTTTTCTTGATGAAATAGGTACAATACCTAAAATAGAATCCGCGGAAATGATGTTCTCCGCATCCCGTTCACGAAGGATGTCAATTGTGGCTATTATACAGTCCTTTGCACAACTTGAAAAAAACTACGGCAAGGAGGGTGCTGCCATCATAATTGACAACTGTCAGCTTGTGCTGTTCGGAGGCTTTGCTCCAAATAGTCATTCTGCAGAAATCCTGTCACAGGCTCTCGGTAATAAAACTGTTATGTCAGGCTCTATAAGCAGGGGAAGAAACGATCCTTCTCAAAGCCTTCAAATGATACAGAGACCATTAATGACACCAGACGAATTGAAGACCCTTCCCAAAGGAGATTTTATACTTGCCAAAACAGGCTGTTATCCAATGAAAACAATCCTTAAGCTGTTTATTAAATGGGGAATTGTATTTAACAAAGTCTTTGAAATCAGAGAAAAGTCTGCTCGCAAGGTGGCTTATGCCGACCGCATGGAGCTGGAACAAGAAATAATAAAAAGACATGCAGCCTGCAATTATATTGATGAGGATGAGCCAAAAGATACAGATACTGCCTTAGACGATTGGATTAGCTATGTAAATGAACAAGAGTATATTGAGTCTGAGCAGGCGGACACACAGCAGGAGCGAAAGAGTAAGCCGCCGCTCAGGACGGATTAGGAGGTGTTTATTGGGATATTTCACATCACTCTATGCTTCAGACCTTCCGCACCGCGCTGTTGCAGTATATATGTATCTACGTGACCGGGCGGATAAGAATGGAAAATGTTATCCTGCAATTGGTACAATTTCCAAAGAGCTAAAGCTGTCACGCAGCACAGTAAAGCGTGCTATTGCAGACCTAGAAAAAAGTGGACGTCTGAAAAAAGAAAAAAGGTGGCGTGAAAATGGGGGGAGAAGCAGCAATATGTATTACATACAGACGTTATAATAATGTTTAGTGATACTTTTGGATAGTACAAAAATAAATAAAGTTGCAAAACTAAAACAATAATTACTATCTTTCTGTCAAGGGCAAGTTCTGCCCTCGTGTGAACTAAGGGCTGGTTCATTATGAACTGCCAATGTGAAGTACCCACTCTAAGAATATATCTCATCATCAGAGAGAGACAAATAATGCGTAAAGTATCTTGCATAAGCTTAAAGATTAATATAAAGCATAGGAAATATATGGTGAGTTTTGCTATATATTATGTATACATAAAAGTATATAATTATACGTATACATTTAACTAAATTATTAGACTGCTAAGGAAGGTTACCAGCACTGCTTAAAATAGGCACCTACTTCCTGAAGTACTCTTCAAATGCCTGATTTTTTCTATGATGACCGCTCTGGTATCTTTCAATTACTTAAAGAAATAAAGATTAACGTAATGTAATTAGTCAAAGTAGTAGATGACAAAGTTTACAATCTGATAATGAAATTTGCCTCAAAACTTTTTATTCGGTTCTTACATCATTGATTATGTTTTAAAACAGAATATTGTATTTTTATTTCAGCAAAACATGTATTTTACTGACTTTTAGTCAGCTATTTAAAAGCAGGTAAAGGAATTTTCTCTGCTTTAATGTGCATACAAACTCCTGCTAATAAATATCAAAGGAATTTATGTAACCATATTTTTACAGGATACCAGCCAATAATCGGGCTACTTTTATATGCACATAAACTTTTTATGCTTAAAAATACAATTTCATTTATTCTTAATAAAACCCGCGATTTGTATAAGACAAATTGCGGGTTTTATTTTTGTGACAATAAAAGAGTGTTTTCGACTTTTTTCGCATAAGCACTATAACTCGAACCAACATTTGATACTAAGAAATAAATCAAGTCAAAGGTGTAGGTCACCGCCTGTGCTTCATTTTCGATTTCAAAAATCTTGAATGGAGGACAGGCTATGTCAATAAATCATAAGGAATACACACCGATTGTTAACCGAGAGCGTATCTTTGTAAGTAGAGAGGTATATCAAGAATATTACCGACAAAAGGAACACGAATCCTACCTGAACAAGCTATCTACTAAACACAATTTGTCATTTTCGGAATATGAAGAAAAGGGAGTTCAGATTGAGTACATATTGGCCAGTAGGATAGAGTCTCATGAAGATGCTGTAATTAGGAATGAGATGCTAAAGACTTTGAAATCAGCTTTGATGGTACTTTCAAAGGAGGAGCTGCTACTCATTAAGGCCATATATTTTGATGAGGTATCTGAAAGAGCCTTAGCACAGAAAAAGAATATTCCTCAAAAAACCTTGAACAACAGAAAGAAACGTATTCTAAAAAAACTTAAAAAACTTATTGAAAAGTAAAAAAATTTTGGCTCACACCCCTCATTTTTTCCTTAAAGAAGTGAGGGGATTTTTTATACCCTTATTGCTCTTTGAAAATGATATACAAATTAGCTTAAATACATAGCTGTTCAGCCGTGATGAACGGTAAGCGACGCTGGCTGACACGCCATAACCCGTCTGAGGATTGCAAATCCTTTAAAACGACTTTGTCAAAGGTGGCGAGCGGGAATGTCCGGCCATAAAACAGTCTGCGGCAGACTGTTTCGCCAGGATTTGAACAGTGGATAATGATACTCCTGCATAGTTGAGGTTAAGTCCCAAAGTGCAGCCCGCTTGTTAAGGGGGAGGTGGAATTCCTGTGATATCTGTTTGCCACAGATAGTTTAAGCTATATTTGCCTGAAGCAACTGTATCAGGTACATACGAAAATGGAGAAAAAGCGCGAAACCTTGATATTAGAAACTATGCTGCAGAGCCTCGTCTCTGCAGCATCCTTGTAATATCAAATAAAACTAAAAAGCTTTATGAACAGGAGGAAATAAACTATGGCACAGCAAAAAAGAGCATGGCTTTACTGCCGTATTGATGCACCAGAGGATAAGCACGGCAGTTTGAAGGGACAGGAAAAGGAGCTGATGGACTATGCAGAGCAAATGGGCTTTGAAGTAATCGGGGTTTCACGGGATATAGGGAGCGGCTTGAACTTTGAAAGAAATGGTATAGCAGAAATAAGTGCAGTGGCTACAATGGGCAGAATAGACTCATTGCTTGTTGTAAATATCTCACGCATTGGCAGAGATATTAACAAAACAACTAGATTTATCACTATACTTCAAAAGATGGGTATTAAGATATATTCTATGGCTGAGGGGGAAATAACCGCTGAACATAACCCGTTCAATGTAGTTCGGGGATAAGGAGGTAAAGTGCATGTCTCAAGAGCAAATGCTTAATGAAGTAAAGTATAAAACAGCTTTGCATGTTCTTAATACTATGCTTGAAGCAGGGATGCTTACTCTTTCTGAATACAGGAGAATAGACGAAATGAACCGTATTTCCTTTTCTCCTGATTTAGCAGAAGTATATGCGTAAAAACACTTGATACGACTGCATTTGTGTGGTATTGTGTGTAGCTAATGGAGAAGCAAATCACCATAAGGAAGGAGTGAGCATATGCCCAAGTTAACAGTAATTAATCCTATCCAAAATGCAGAGTTAAAGAATTATGAAAGGAAGTACCGGGTATGTGCCTACTGCCGTGTCAGCTCAGACAGTAAGGAGCAGCTGCAGTCACTTTCGGCACAGATAGAACACTATACGTCAATGGTACAGAAAAATCTCCAGTGGCAGTTCTGTGGCGTCTATGCTGACGAGGGTATCAGCGGTACATGCAGTAACAAACGTGAAGAGTTCCAAAGGTTGATTAAAGACTGCGAAGCAGGAAAAATAGATATGGTTATTACGAAGTCTATATCCAGATGGGCAAGGAATACTGCGGATAGTATTGAAGTAATACGGAAGCTCAAATTACTGGGGATAGGTATATACTTCGAAAAGGAGAATGTAAATACTCTTTCTGCTGAAAGCGAGCTTATACTAACAATACTAAGCTCAATAGCACAGGAGGAGTCAATCTCCATATCCAGAAATAATAGATGGAGCTGCCAGAAGCGTTTCCAAAATGGAGAGTGGGTTCCCTCATATCTTCCTTATGGCTATACGCTGGAAGACCAAAGCATTGTTATAGAAAAAACAGAGGCAGAGGTTGTGCAAAGAATATTTAATGACTATTTAAACGGTAAGGGAGCATACACAATAGCAAAAGAGCTGACTAAGGACGGGATACCGACAAAGCGGGGAAACAGCTGGTGGTCTGAGGGTACAGTAAGAGACATTTTGCAGAACGAAAAGTATGCAGGGGATCTGTTGCTGCAAAAGACATTTACAACTGATACTATTCCATTCCTGCGAAAAAGAAACAAGGGTCATAAGCAAAAGTATCTCATAGAGGACAATCATGAACCTGTAATTTCAAGAGAGCAGGATGAGAAGGTCAATGAAATTATACAGTATCGGAAAGCACAGCAAAAAAACTCTGAAACCGCAAAATACAATAATAGATACCTGTTCAGCAGTAAGATAATATGCGGAGAATGCGGAGGCGTATTTATAAGAAGGATGATATTTAAAAACAAGCCTTACCAGTACATACAGTGGAGCTGCGGAAGACATATAAGGGATATTAAACAATGCAGCATGAAGGCTGTAAGGGAGGAAGAAGTAAAACGGGCATATATAAAGCTGTTCAATAAGTTAAAATGTAACAGTAGTAAAATCCTTGCTCCACTGCTGGAGGGACTGAAAAAAATATCAAAAGATGATAATGAAAGAGGAGAAACAGCACAATACAATAACAGAATAAGTGAATTAAAAGAGCAGAGTCAGGTGTTAAACAGACTAAGGTCTAAGGGATACATCGACTCTGCTCTTTTTATACAGAAAAGCAACAACATAGAAACAGAGCTTGAGGAACTGAGAAGCAAACGGAATAAAGTCCTTGACAATACAAATGTAAGCCTTGAAATGGAACAGACAAAACAGCTTATAAGCATCATCAAAGCACATGAAGGGCTTATGGAAGAGTTTGATGAGAACATGTTCGAAGAAACCGTAAAAGAGATAACCATCAAATCTCAAACACAGCTTGCATTTACACTTAAAAGCGGACTGGAGCTTACAGAATACCTATGATTGGAGTGAAACAGGATGCAAAGACATATGCCGTTAGGCTACAAAATAACAGATGGAAAAATAACAGTTGATAAAGAAAAAGCTGATATAGTAAGGAGAATATTTCTTAGCTTCACATCAGGAAAATCAATGATGAGAATATCTCAGGAGCTTACAGAGAGCGAAGTACCTAATGCAAACGGCAGTCCATCTTGGAATCACTGCTCAGTTGGTAATATACTAAAAAATATAAAATACATCGGTGATGAATACCATCCTGCTATAATAACAGAAAAGGATTACAGAACTGCTGAAAAAATACGAGAGGAAAAGGCAAGACATCTCAATCATAGCAATAATTATCTGGCAAACAGCAGGACAGATGTATACCCTTTTAGCGGTAAACTAATATGCGGAGAATGCGGTGCAATATTTAAGCGGTATACAGAGCATCATAATAAAAATAAGAAATGCAACTGGAAATGCAAGAGATACATTGTAAACAATAGAGTATGCTGCAGAAGTGCTGTTATAGATGATGCACAGCTGGAGCAGGCTTTTATAGATATATTAAGCAAGGTAATAAAGGACTTCAAATTGATATATACAAGGTGCCAGAAGTCACATGACATCTTCACTGATAAATCAAAAATAAGAAAACGGCATGATAAACCTGAACCTACATATAAATTAGGTCAGAGTTGTTCAAACCCAAGAGAAGCAGTAAGGCTGCTGTTTGATAAAGCAGCAGAGGAGTATATGAGCTGTTCAGTGGATGACTTTACATATCAGACCAATAAACTTAAAAAAATACTTAATAGACATACCTCTGTCGAAACCTTCGATGGGGGTTTATTTTTGCAGACAATACAGCATATAACTATATATACCAATGGCATACTACGGTTTGAATTCATAAACGGAGCTGCAATGGAAACAACATATAAATCAAGGAGAAAAAACAATAAGGAGTGATTGTCATGCCGGGAGTAAGAAGAACAGTATCCGTAATACCAGCAGATCCCTCATATAATATTCATAATCGTGCAGAAGAAATAAGGCTCAGGGTTGCTGCTTATTGCCGTGTCAGTACCGAGCTTGAGGAACAGCAGTCAAGCTATCAGGCACAAGTGGATCACTACACAAGAGCAATACAGACAAATCCCAAGTGGATATTTGCAGGGATATATGCGGACGAGGGTATAAGCGGAACAAATACCAAAAAGCGTGTAGAATTCAACCGGATGATAGAGGACTGCATGGCAGGAAGAATCGACATGATAATAACCAAATCCATTAGCCGCTTTGCGAGAAATACGCTTGACTGTATTTCATATATAAGACAGCTAAGGGAAAGAAACATCGCAGTATACTTTGAAAAAGAGAATATAAACACCTTGGACGGAGCAGGAGAGCTTTTAATTACCATTCTCGGAAGCCTTGCACAGGAGGAGAGCCGTTCATTAAGCACCAATACCAGATGGGGTGTTGTCCATCGTTTTCAGCAAGGGAAAATATATGTTAACCATAACAAATTTTTAGGCTATACCAAAAATGAAAATGGAGATTTGGTTATAGTACCGGAGGAGGCTGTTCTTGTTAAAAGGATATTCAGACTGTACCTTGAGGGAGAAAGTATCATAAACATAAAGAAAAAGCTTGAGGAGGAAGGAATAACGACAGTTACGGGACGAGAAAAATGGTCAACCTCTGTAATAGACAAAATGCTGAGCAATGAAAAATATATGGGGGATGCTTTGCTGCAGAAAACCTATACTGTAGACTATCTAACAAAAAAGCGGGTAAAAAACAATGGAATTGTTCCTCAGTACTACGTGGAGGACAGCCATGAAGCAATAATACCAAAGCCTCTGTATTATCGTGTACAGGAGGAAAAATCACGCCGTGCAGAGCTTCATAAAGGAAAGAAAGGAAAAGCAAAATACAGCTCGCAGTTTGCATTGACAGAAATCTTAACATGTGCTGAATGCGGAAGCCATTATCGTAGGACGACTTGGGCAAAAAACGGAAAGAAACAGATAGTATGGCGATGTATAAATCGATTAGAGCATGGAACCAAGGTGTGCCAGTATTCTCCTACACTTAAGGAAAAAAGCGTAGAAGTGACGGTCATGGAGGTAATAAACTCAGTAATAAATGGACATAGGAAGTTTACAGATACCCTCAAGGGAAATATATTAACTGCTATAAACGAAAAAACTGAGCTACCTTTACAAAAAAGCATAGATGAACGACTTTATACCTTGCAAGAACAGCTGCTTCAATATGTGGAGCTCAATGCAAAAGCAGATTCTGGTAGTAACGCATATGATACTAAATTCGAGCAAATATCAAAGAAAATATCCGTCCTGCAAAAGAAGAAAAAGGAGTTTATAGAGAAAGAAAAGCTAAGAGCAAATTATGAACAAAGGGTAGATGATATATCACAATTCCTTGACAGCAGTAATGGAATTACTCAATTTGATAATGAGCTTGTACGTAGGCTTATTCAAAGTATTAACGTAGTGTCTAAGGAAAAGGTGATTGTGCAATTTAAGTCGGGGAAAGTGGTTGAAAGTAGTTTATTATAGCGGAAAAAGAAAATATGGAGAGCTATGTTTACCAATAACATATATATAAGTAGGCAAAACTTAATGTAATGGGGTATCTTTTAATAAGAGATGGATAATTTTTCAGAAACACAGACGCTGTAAACAATTTTGTATATGAAACATAGGAAATGCTCTTTAATGGTTAACAATTTAAGTATTAACCAGAGAGGAGTATTTTTTTTGAGCGTTTTATCAAAAGAGCTTGTTTAAGAAACAATTGAGGAGAACAATTTTAAAAATCCCGGAGAAATAATATCCTTCTTAAAGGAGGCGTTTAAAGATGTTCGTCAGGAGATGATTGAAGCTGAAATGGATGTTTATCTCGAGTATTTCCGGGATGATTCACGACAGAAAATCGCAGATATTAGCAGAAACGGTTACTCAAATAAATAACTAAAGAGTGAATTTGGACCCGTGCAGATTGATATTCCAAGTGACAGAAAAGGTGAATTTGAGCCTAAAATAGTTCCCACGTACAAAAGCGATATATCAGGAATTGAGGATAAAGTGATTTCTATTTATGCCAGAGGTATTCACGACCAGGTTAAAGACCTTTATGGAATAGATATTTCTGCTAAGATGGTCAGTAAAATAACTGAAAGGATTCTTCCTAAAATAAAAGAATGGCAAGGCAGACCTATTGAGGCTGTATACCCTTTTGTATTCATGGATGCCATTCATTACAAGGCAAGAACTGATGGACAAGACATATAGTAAATAGGGCTGCTCATGTTGTTATGGGTGTAGATGTTTCAGGTAAGAAAGATATTTTTGGAATATGGATTGGAGAGAACGAATCCTCGAAGTTCTGGCTAGATGTGCTTAATGACCTTAAAAACAGAGGTGTAAAGGATGTACTCATATTCTGTGTAGACGGACTTAGAGAACTCAAAGAAGCTATTGTAGCCGCTTTCCCAAAATCCGAAATTCAGAGATGTATAATTCATCAACTAAGAAATTGCATTGAACTGTCTTGAGGACTTAAAAAACAAATGGGGTAAGGATTATCCATCCTGCATTTAAAAGCTGGGAGTCCAATTGGGAAGTCTTATCACCATATTACAAGGTTCCGAAGCAGATAGGAAAAATAATTTATACAACCAACATAATTGAGGCTACACCGAAAGTTCAGAAAGGTTACTAAAATTAAAGCCGTTTTTCCTTTTGATACTTCGCTTAAAAAATGCTTTATTTGGCATCAATGAATGTAATAAAAAAAATGGACTCAACGATACCGGAACTGGGATTAAGTCATGAGTCAATTAATAATTATGTATGATGGAAGGCTTGACTATTATATTTAAGCCTTCACAAACCAATAGCTTGTCCTCATCGCCGGACGGACTAGACCCTCAAAATACAGGTATAGGCACAGAAATAATATTATTAAAAATTATATTAAATTTTTGAGAGTTAATACTTTGGAAAATACTAAGCCATCATAAAGTTTGAAAGGAGAACGTTTCATTTTCTGTATATGATTAACATAACCACTTTTTGGGATAGTATCAAAAAACACAAATCCATCAAGGCTATATATAACGGAAATAATCCGGCCTTGACTAATTTGTGTTTTTTAATTTATATGTTATCAAGTGGTTTATGGCAAATTATTGGTAACCATATTTACACAAAATTTTAAACGCACCCTTTGAAGCTTCGTACACAAAATTATTTAAAGTCTCCTATGGAGTAAGCTCAGGCATCACTTATAGTACTAGAAGTGAAATGCTGTCAATATGTAATATTACACTCGTCAAGTATATCTTTAAAATTGTTGAGTAGATATTTATGCATTTTTGGATGGGTTATTGATAAACGTTCATATCTATTCTTGCCTTGATTATAATCGTATTCAATACCAAAACCGCAAAACATGCAGCCGTTACGCTCATAACCCATTTCATAGAGCTTTGAAATTTTTAAATTGTATAGTTCTATATATTCATATATATCATTTTCTGTCCAAAACGATAGGGGCTTACACTGATTGTCTTTTTTTACATTAAATACATTGCAACCATAGTTCATCCAATCCAGTTCTCTCTGCCGACTTTCTTCAGCTAATATACCTAAAATTGCACACTGCATACCCAGCTTTCTTGCAGCTTGCTTAATTGGTGTTTTCTTTAGTTTCTCACAACATTTATCTGAAATATTTAGGTCTTTGTAACTTAAAAAACGTTTAAATCTTCTTGTAATATAGTCAATAGAATTTTGACGTGTTTTATCAGATTTTGCACGTCGATAAGTCCTGATAGCATTTGCAACATCTTTAGAATACATCGGAAATCCATCTTCTTTTACAACTCTCTTGAAATTCCAGGGCTTTTTATATTTATCGTAAGGCTTAACAATAAGAATATTCATACCATTATGCTCTTTTTCCCAATTAATATGCTGTAATGTTTCAGGATACTCACAGGTTGTGTTTGAAAAAATATGTAGTATATTAGGTTGTAACTGTCGAACTAAATGGGATAATACTGTTGAGTCCTTACCACCTGAGTATGATACATAAATGTTGGAACCATATATATCAAAAGCTTCCTGTATAAGAATCTTTGTTTTAATAATCTTTAAGTCTAGAGGTAGAGATTTTAGTAATTCTAGCTTGTACTTCCTACTTTTTATAAACTCTCGCTTTTTTTCATAGCATTCTTTGCAATATATTTTGCCTTTGCCATAACCAAGACCTTCTTCAATTTTTTGACTGCAAATTTTGCATATCATAAAATTCACCCCATCTAAAAAAATAAACAATTAAATATTGTAATTTAGATATTATACACAATAATTTATTGTAATTCAAGTAGGTTAAACAATTATATTGTGTTTTCTTAAAGATAAATTATGTGAAATTGTATCTAAATACAATTTTTTATTGTAATATATAATTTGTGGATGTGTTAAAATGAGCTTTTCAGATAATTTGAAAAAACTCAGAAAACAATATAAGTACTCACAGGAGTATTTAGCTGAAAAGTTAAAAACCACTCAGCAAAATATTAGTCTTTATGAGAGGGGTCTAGTTGCCCCGAATATTGAAACCTTAACACAGTTAGCTGACTGTTTTAGGGTTTCGGTTGATTATCTAATAGATTATAAAAAAGACCCGAATCATACGGGATTGTCTCAAGAAGCTATTGATTTGCTTAAAATATTCGATGAACTTCCACATAACAAAAAGGTAACATCAATAGAAATTTTGAGAGTATTAAAAGATACATCGGAGAGAGAGTTGTAATATGTCAAATAGCTACTTTAACGAAAACACGCTTGAAGACTTAATGAAAGAAATAGAATACGTATATTTATCAGATAACCGTCCTTGGATAATTGGCTATAGTGGAGGCAAGGATTCAACTGTCGTTGTGCATTTAGTTTATACAATGCTATTGCAACTTGACCCTCAAAAACGTCACAAGCCTGTTTATGTTGTGTCATCAGATACTATGGTTGAAAATCCGCTAATAAAAGAGTATCTTTCAGATATGATTACCGCTATTGGAAATGCGGCAAAAAGAGATAAGGTACCATTAACATGTAAGTTAGTACAGCCTGATCCATCAAATACATTTTGGGCAAATGTGATAGGCCGTGGTTTTCCAACTCCAAGGTTAAATGGGTCATTTAGATGGTGTACAGATAGACTGAAAATAGCTCCAAGTGGCACTTTTATTGAGAATATAATTAATAAACATAATTCAGAGGTTGTAATACTTCTTGGCGTACGAAAAGACGAAAGTATTACAAGAAAAAAAAGGATTGAAGATAGAGAAATAATTGGTAAACTGCTTAATCGGCATGAAACTATTAAGGATGCGTATGTTTACCCTCCTATTGTTGAGCTTACAACAGAGGATGTATGGGATATTATATCATCCAACAATAATATAGCTGCTTGGGGAACAAGTAATTCTCGTATTATAGAACTTTACGCAGGCGCAGATAGTGGTGAATGTCCTTTTGCCGGAGTATCTAGTAAAAATGAACAAACTCAGAGCTGTGGGCAATCAAGATTCGGTTGTTGGATTTGCACTGTTGTAAAAGAGGACAAGTCACTCAATGGGTTTATTCGATCAGGGCATAGAGAACTTATTCCTCTTGCTGAGTTTAGAAAATGGCTAATTTCAATTAGAGATATTGAAGCTAACAGAGAAAAAAAACGGCGTGATGGTAAAGTATATTTTACCCCGAGTGGCAAGATTGGTCTCGGACCATTCACATGGGAAATGCGTAAAGAAATTTTAACAAGACTTTTGAGATTGCAAGAACAAATTAATTATGAGCTTATCACAATTCCAGAGCTTAAAGCTATAGATAAAATTTGGGATGATGAACTTGACCTTACACGCTTAGAATTGGTCAATTTATATTATGATGTGACTGGTAAAAAGCTGCCATGGCACGACCTTAAGAAGCCATTGTTTGATATACCTACAATTGAAAAACTTAGTAATTATGCAGAGGAATATGATGTACCCATTGATTTAGTAAAAAATTTGATTTTTGTGACAACCAAAAACAAGCATTTTTCAAACCCCAAAATTCTTAGGGGTAATTTAGAAAAGTCTTTGACTCAGCAATGGTTGCACGCCAGTGTTTTAAAGGAGCTTGAAGATGAAGATTAATGGTATAAAAATTTGTAATATAAGCTCATTTGTTGGAGTACAAGAATTTGATTTTACTGTGACAGATAAAAAGAGTGTTGTTCTAATAGGTGGACTAAACGGTACGGGGAAAACATCTCTCTTTACTGCTATTAAACTTGCCCTCTATGGTCCACTTTGTTTTAATTATCAATACAACAGTAATATTTACCTTTCTAAAGTAAAAGAACTAATTAATCACGATGCGTTTGCTTCATCTGAAGTCAATGCTTATATAGAAGTGAACCTCGATATTCCAAATGAACGTGAGATTATTAGTTATGTAATAAAAAGGGTATGGAATTATGATGCCCAAAAGCTTAATGAAGAATTGATAGTTTTAAAAGCTGGGAACATTCTTGCAGAAGATGATATGATTTTCTTCCAAAATTATTTGTTTACAATCTTACCTCCTAATTTATTTGACTTTTTCTTTTTTGATGGTGAGCAGATTGCAGACTTTTTTGCAGCAAATAATTACAACACACATATTAAAAATGCTTTATTAACACTTTGCTCATTCGATACCTTTGAGTTAATTAGAAAATTCTGTGATAACTATGTTAATGGAGGCTATGGTACTGAAGAAGTTGATGAAGTCGCAACAAAATATCAGAAAATAACAGATGAAATTGGAAATGTTATTAAAAACATTGCAACCTTAGAAGAAGAAATTATAAATAAAAATGCAAACATAACAAAAATACAATATAAGAAGGAAGAGCTAGAAAATCAATTTAAAAACTCTGGTGGATTAAGAGAAAAAGAAATAAGTGAGCTTAATAAGCAGTTAAAAGACTTAGAAAGAATTAAAAATGAATGTAATTTGCGAATAAAATCGTTTGTGGAAAGCTCTATGCCTTTTATAATTGCAAAAAATATTGTACCCTCAATAACTAAGCAATTAAAGCTTGAAGATGAAATGCAAAAATACCAAGCTCTAGTTAATAAGCTTAATTCACAAGAGGTTTTTGGCGCTATACACTCAACAATTAGTGCTCTTAGTATATCGGACATAAACAGAGAAGACTTTATAAGTAAACTTACAATTGCTATTACTTCATCGGCAATGCCAAATGTAGATGTAGATAATTTTGTGTATTTGCATGACCTATCAAAAGAGCAACAAAGTAAAGTAGCCGCTGTACTTGAAACAATTAAGAAGTTTAACAGTAACAAGTTTATTAAAAATATAATAGCCAAAGATAAAGCATCTTCAGAATCCATGTTAATAAGTAAAAAGCTTCGTGACTCTATGGCTGATATAGATGCTCATGAATATTCTTTAAAGTTTTCAAGTCTTACCAAGGATGAGTTTGAGAGTAAAAAGATTTTAGAAAGTATGCTGCAGAATCTTGAAATGAAAAAAGAAAATCTAGTACGTCTACAAAATGAAAAAGCGCAACTCTTTGAACAGCTAAAATCTAAGACCAAGGATAAAAACGTTTATGAGCTTACACAAAGAACAAGTATGCTTATGAATAAAATGGTACAGGAGCTAACAGTTTCTAAATTTAAAGAGATTGAAATAAATATGCTATCTATACTAAAAAAGATAATGCGTAAAGAAAATTTTATAGATTTAGTTGAACTTGATAGTAATTTTAATATTTACCTTTATAAAGAACAAACATATGCCCACAAAGATCTTACTAATCTGATTAAAAACATTGGACATGATGAATTAGCAAAGCGTATAGGAAATACCGGGGTGCAAAAGTTACTTGAATTTTTCAGTATAGATTCAATTGCCAAACTTAAAAATAGTCTGAAGAGAACTGGCGACCAAATAGCATTATTTGAAGAAACCCCTATAGAGCTTTATAAAAAAATCGAATTTAATCAACTTTCTAAGGGAGAAAAACAAGTTTTTGTTTTATCTCTATATTGGGCAATTATCAAGGTTTCAGGTAATGATATTCCATTTATAATTGATACTCCTTATGCTCGTATAGATACAGAACATAGAGAGCAAATTTCAAAGGAGTTTTTTCCAACCGTAAGTAAACAGGTAATTATACTTTCAACTGATGAGGAAATTACAGAGCATTATTACTCCGTAATGAAGCCTTTTATTGTAAAAGAATATCTTCTTGAATATGATGAGGCTAACAGTAAAACTACAGTATCAAACAAATATTTTTTTAAGGGGTGATGAGAGTGGTTTTTAGACTGAAAACATCAAAAAAAACAGAGCAAATCTTCAAAGAACTTGAAAGTCGTACACATTTAAAACCATTCACTCTAGTAAAACACGCCATTGCTTGGTCAGTGAAAGAAGATACCTCTGTTGCAGATTTTAAATCAGATTCACTGGGACTTGAATTAAATCGTCAAACAATCACTGGTGATTATGATATATATTTTAAGGTTTTAATTGAGCAAGTGGAAAACCGTCAAATCAACGAGGATGATTACTTTCCTTTCTTTGTAAAAGCACATATTGATAGAGGCGCTTTAATCTTACTCGATATGTATAATCATGCTGGCAGTTTAGACAGGTATATTAAACAAACGCTAGGGGTAGGTGATACTGTATGATTTATCTTGATAATAGCGCAACAACGCCAGTTGCACAAGAAGTGTTTGAAGCAATGATCCCTTATCTTACAACAGAATATGGTAATCCATCTGGCAAATACTACGAACTTGCAATTAGAGCAAAAGAAGCAGTGGAACAAGCAAGAATAAATGTTGCTAACTTAATTAATGCAAAACCTGAAGAAATCATATTTACCTCTGGTGCAACAGAGAGTACTAATATGATCATCAAAGGTGTTTCTGATTATAAAAAGTATTATGAAAAAAAAGGTAACCATATTATTACGACTAAGGTTGAACATAAGGCTACAATAAATACTTGTAAGTTTTTAAATGGTGAAATTTATTCGAATAGTGATGCTACCTTTTTAATAGGGGGAAAACCATTAAAAGTTGATCGCGGATTTGAAGTAACATTTTTAGATGTTAATAATTGCGGGCAAATAGAGATTGAGGATTTTGAGGATGCTATTAAGGATAAAACTATTCTTGCATCAATTATTTGGGGTAATAACGAGATAGGTTCTTTAAATGATATATCAACATTATATCAAGTTTGCAAAAACCACAGTGTTCTTTTTCATACAGATGCAACACAGGTTGTTGGAAAGCTTGGTATTGATGTAAAAGATATACCGGTTGATTTTATGTCTTTTTCTGCACACAAGTTGTATGGTCCCAAAGGTATAGGCGCTGCTTATATAAAATCGGATGATTATGGAATCCCTCCTTTTTCAGCTCTTTTACATGGTGGAGAACAGGAAAGTGGTATGCGTGGCAGCACATTAGCAGTACATAATATTGTTGGATTTGGCAAGGCTGCCGAAATTGCATTGCGAGAACGAGAAGCTAAGAATAAGTTTTATAAAGAACTTGATGAAAAGATCATCAAAATCATTAGTGATTTACCTAACATAAAAATAATTGGTGACTTAGAAAATAGGATACCTGGTGTTTATAGTATTATTGTGGATAAAAAAGACTTTAACAATGAAAGGTTTCTCAAAAAAATAGGTAATAGAATTGCTTTATCAAGTGGTTCGGCTTGCACTGCAGGTCAACCTTCTCATGTGCTAAAAGCAATTGGACTTGGTGAATATACAGGAAAGGTTTTAAGAATTTCTGTCAGTTATTTAGTAAACGAAAATGATATAGGTGAGTTGTTAAGTATAATTAATCGCTTATAGAGCACAGAGGTGAGCAGAATTGGCTAAAAGTAAGATTCATATACATTTAAAAAAATTAATTGAATCTCATGATTACAAGGAAATAGTAGCTACTTTAAGTTCTATTAAGACAAGTAATGAAGTTGAATTGCTAACATCAAACAAAATAATATTAAAGCTTTATATAATGATTAGTGAAAATCCGTCTTTGGATACTTATAGAAATGAAATGTTTGATGCTTATATTAATGCAGTTGAAAAAATATCTTTTCAGCTTTCGCAAGAGCAGATGTTTTTATGGACCTTCACCGAGGATTTAGTTTCATGTAATCTTGCTTATAATAAATTGTGCAGCCAAGTGATGGAAGAAATGTTTGATTCTTCATTGGGAAAATTTGTTTCAGTTTTTGGTGCTAGAGAAAATGAGCAATATAACGCTGGAGACTTAACTAATCTGTCTGATCTACCCAAAACGCATTATTCGCTTGGTAGAAGACTTGATAATGAACGTGTAAATTTATACATATTTTCTATGGCAATAAAATATTTACAGAATGATTTATTGACAGGAGATTTTATCTGTGATCCATATATTAACTATAAAAGTGATTTTAATAAAGTTTTCGAGTTGACTAAATTAATTATGGGTATTAATACGATTTATGATAAGCTTTGTTTTGGAGAATATAAAATCAGTGCTATAGACAAAAAAGGGAATTTGCTAAAGTATATTATTGACATAAAAGACAGGCAATTGATGAATGCTAAATATATCTCATTAAGACGGGGTATTGCCCAAAGGCTATACTCTGAACATTTGCATATTCTGGACTATATGCCCGATGTAATAGATGACATTATTGAAATAGGTAAATATCTTAAGTGTACAAAGAATGAAACAGACTTGGTTTTAGATAAAATAAAAGTTCTGACTAGATTATCCGAAAATGAATTATTGTTTTTAAAGGTTTCAAAACAAGTGCAAGTTTTAATGAGAGTAATCATTGGGATATGTATGTTCTTTTTCTATGACGGTATGCTTTTGAAGAAAAGGAATAGTGTAAAAAATGAGTATGCCTCTATATTTGATATGAATTTTTTTGTCATGTATGTTTTGGAGAATAGTTTTTTAACTCAAAGCCAAATACAAGGATTTTTTAAATATTTCATAGTTAATAATCAACTTGAGGTAGGTGAGATATATAAAAAATTATCTTTACTACCGCTAATAAAAGTAGGTGAAAGCAGCTTTGAATGTTTTCATTCGTTGCCTATATGTTCTGAAGGTGTAATTAGCGTTATTTTAAATTTTATTAATTCGAAAAGTGAAATAAGCAAACAGTTCTTCAATCCAGATTTATCAAATAAATACGGAAATGAATTCAATTTACAGATCGTTGAAATGATGAAGTCTTATGGTTGGCAGCTTATTGAATTAGATGTAAAAGTTAAAGAAGGGAAGAAGATACTTTCTGATATTGATGCAATCTTATTTAAAGAAGGATTTTTGCTTGCTATACAATCAAAATCTGTAATACGTTCGGAAGATATATACAGTCATTATAAGGCAAAAGAAAGGATTAAAGAAGGAATTACACAAGCCCAAATATCTAAGAAATATTTTTTGAATGATAATGAAAGTTATCGTAATTTGCTAAAGGCTAAAAATCTTTGCTTCAATGATATTAAACAAATAATTCCCTTGGTTGTTTCAAATAGTGATATGTTTACAGGCTGGAATAATAGCGAAGATATACCTGTTGTATCTACTGATTATTTATTTAATGTAATCAGTAGATATCCAATTGATAAAATTAATAAACTCCTTAACAATCCTTATTATTTTGAAGAATATTACAAGGATCTAAGCTATAAATTCATTCCTTTAAACGCTTTTAATTTATTTTGGATTGAATATGAAGATTTATACTGTGATAATTAAAATCATCAAGTATACTGATATAAGCAATAAATAGAAATGATTAAAAAACACAAAAAACAGCTATATAAGTTTGGAAAAATACTTGCTGCTTTCGGGAGGTAAATATGGCTTTAATGATAAATAACAGAGGAACTGAATATGAAGGAGAAAAAAGGGTTTGGGATTGTCTTAAAGCTTACTTGCCGGATGATATAGTTGTTTACAACAATCTTGAAGTTAATGGTAGAGAATTCGATTTTTGTGTCATTTCTAAGGAAATTGGAATCTTAATTATTGAAGTCAAAGGTTGGAATTTGCCCCAAATTGAACGAGTCGAAAACGCGGATACGATATACCTTTTAGGGCAGAATGAACCAGTTGGTTCTCCTAAAAAACAGGCTAATGTGTACAGATATAATTTACTAAATATGATTAAGGATACTTATAATATAAGTCCTTTAGTGATTAGTATGGTATGCTATCCATTTCTATCTGAAAAAGATTATCTGAAAAAAAGACTAGATATTGTATCTGAAAAAAAATTCACCATATTTCAAGAAGATCTAGTGAGTAGTATTTCTTTGGGTAGCAAAATTAATGCTGCTTATAACTCTATGAAAACAATACCACATACTTATTTAGATAAAGCTCTGGTATGGAGTATTAGAAGTTTATTTGAACCGCTTGGGTTATACAAGGATGACAATAAAGAAATGTCACAAGACACGAAAAGCATTCCGTATTCTGTCTTACAGGTTTTTAAAAGTGAATTAGATGAAGCTCTTCTTGAAAAATTATATGAGCTGTATTTTTACGGAAGTAAGATATATCTATTTGTTTCTGTTAAGAGTGAATTACTCAAGGTAAGAAGACAGTTGAATAAGAAACTTGCTGAGAAAATGTTGAGTCCTCAAAAAGGCAACATAATTGCAAATGTAAATAAGATATGTACTAATTTTGAAAATGATAATATTGTTAGTTATCGCTGTTTTAATTTTGAAGTATACTTGATTGAAAATTTGTCAGAAGAGATTCAGGATTTAACTATTTATGAAGGTGAGTACAATGATAGTGAAAAGGATCTGATAGACATATTGAGTGTGTATACTTCCTTTAATAATAATCAGTTTTATATAGAGCATGCAGATTCAGAGAAAAACACATTGGTAAAGGCTGGGGCAGGAACAGGTAAGACATATTCAATGGTTTCGAGAATCGCATATCTGTGTAACAATAAAAATAAACCCGTTATCAGTTTGGCTGATTCAATTGCAATGGTTACATTCACAAATGAAGCAGCTAATAATATGAAGAGAAGATTGAAACAATTATTTATTAATTATTTCAATCTGACAAAGAACCCAAAATACATAAAATTTATTGAAGAAGTGGAACAAATGCAAGTTTCCACAATTCATAAATTTGCAAAGAAAATTATCCAAACTGCAGGATTTGAGTTGGGACTTGGTAAATCTTTTTCAGTCACGTCCAGCGATTTCAGCAGAGAGAAAATTTATGAGAAATACTTAGATGCTTATGTAAAAAGGAAAAAAGATGAAACCCCGGATTTCATAAATAGTTTATCAATTCCCATATATGTACTTAAAAAGTTGCTTGTGCGCTTTTCTAAGCAATTATACAACAAAAGTATAGATATAAAAAGTATTCCGACCTCAGCACTTGGTGGAAGTATTGAAGTAATGCCATTCTTAAATGAAATGATTAGTGAAGTGGTTATTGCAGCAGAAAATGAATACAGCCAAGAATTGAAAGAGCATAACATTATTAACCTTAGTGAATATATGATACTGCTTAATAATGTAATTAATGAAAACTACAAAACACTTGATGATTTTAAGTACAAGTATTTATTCGTTGATGAATTTCAAGATACGGATGATGTTCAGATTAGTTCATTTTTGGGCTTGCAGGACATTGTTGGATTTAAACTCTTTGTTGTTGGAGATTTGAAACAGAGCATTTACCGCTTTAGGGGTGCAACCATTGGAGCTTTTGATAAGTTAAATTATTCGTATGATACTTGGGAGGAGTATTCACTTAACACGAACTACAGAACTGATAGAAGATTATTAGAAAAGTATGATGATATCTTCGCCCAAATAGGTAGGCAGGGATACTTGCCTTTTGTTTCAAAAACAGATAATTCTAAGAATAATGATTCGCTTAATAGTGACTTGGAGTTCGATTTTTCAGAGAGTGAATTAATTCGAGTCATTGACTGTGATGAAGATACAGTTGACTTATATAACAAATTATTTGATGAGATAGAACATCAACGTGATTTGATGGAAAAGCTAGGGAGAGAAAAGAAACTAAACCGTGAAGAGGCCACTGTTGCTATTTTAGTGCGGGAAAACTGGCAAATTGAAAGCATTATCAAAGAGGCAAAAAAAAGAGGCGTTAGGGTGGAAACACAAGTTGGAGGTGACCTATTTCAATTATCTCCAGCTATTGATTTTTATAAACTTGTATTAGCTTTAAACAATCCGCTTGAGCCTATATATTTATTTAATTTAATATGTTCAAATAACATTGGTATAACAGTTGATATTCAGGGGCTCTATAAGAAAACAAAAGAACAACAGATTATATATCTTATTGATATATTGGACCAATATTATTTAGCTACTCTTCAGATGAGTTGGAGAGACATAATACTGAGCCTTCAGAATAATCCGGTTTTAATGGTGCTAAAGCGTATTTTTGATAAATGTAAACCCTGGTTAAATTATAGTGATAATGTGGATGAGCAGAGATTCTATAAAGTTAACTATGAACTTGTTTTGGAAAAAATCATCAAGAGTCATAGTGTTGATTACCTTACATTAAATTATATTTGTAACAGCCTTAAAATCAATATTACAACCGAACAAGAGGAAATGGCAAGGGAGATTATTGATTCTAGAGATGAAGTGAAATGCACGGTATTATGCACAACGATTCATAAGTCAAAAGGTCTCGAGTATGGATGTGTCATGTTGCCCTATACATATCATAGGATTGATGATTATAAAAAGGCTGATCTGGATGTTATTTATTATGAGGGAAAACTGGGATATTCAGTAAAAATTAATAAGAAGAAGTACAACAATAATAACTATAACCGAAATTTTGAGATAAGCCAGAGAATACAAGAAGAAGCGCGTGTACTATATGTCGCTTTAACAAGGGCAATACATAATTTTGTATGGTTCAGAAATGTTAGCGAAGAGGCAGGACTAAACTGGAGTAAACTATTGGAGGGCAAAACGTGATGTCAATGCAAATATATACATATAGCAATCCATACGAAATTGATAGAGAACCGTTTTGGAATTTGATAAAAAATTGTCCTCAGTTTTGTGTATCGCAAACAATGGTAAATGGATTAAGTGAAATCTATTTAGAACTAAGGCATGGTAAACTTTCTACAGTAGACCGCTTAGTAACATCTTTATATGACGAGTGGTATGACAATACAGAACTATATATTGAGCAGTATGCGACTATCGACAATATTATTTCAAAAGACAAAGGAATATCAGAAGACATAAGGCGTTCATTGTCTTTTAATAAAAAGGATCTTTTAGATAGCATTAGGCTTTTATGTGAATTGGGTATAGAAGTTAATAAAATAGATAGAGTAGAATTAAGTAGACAACAGTTATTTTTAGTTGGGCTATATAATAGAGTTATAAAAAGCTATGGCATATTTAAATTCGATAAGGAAAGAAAAAATACACAAATTGAGGCTGCAATAAAGTCTGCACTTATGGATGCCAATAAGGGTTCAATTAGTGATGAAATTAATACCAACACGATTGTGTTTCATGGTATACATCAATTTACACCTATGATCTTAAAAAGCATAGAGGAAGTCAGTAAGTATAAAAATGTAGTCCTTCTATTTAACTATCAGCAACAATATAAAAATATATATCAAACTTGGATAGATGTATATTCTGCATTTGATATTCCGCTGCACAGCCAATTTAATAATGAATTTAAAGCAACAGCTTTGCTTCCGCTAAGTTATCAAGGTAATTTGTTAGGTGAAAAAATTGGACAATTATCAGAAGGCAGCGATAAACTTTTTCAAGCTGAATTTAGTAATATTAGCGTTTTGGAATTTGATAATGTTACAGAGTTTGCTGGATATGTTGCTGAAGAGTATGAGAGTGCAGCCAAGATATTCGATGAAGCAAATGATGATGAAAAGCAAAGGCGCTCTGTCCTTTTTTATATGAAAGAACAGTTTTATTCAGTCAACAATGAAGTTAATGATATTTTAAAAATATACTTTCCAGAGCAGTTCGGGGAACGGCATTTCCTCTCATACCCCATTGGACAATTTTTTATTGCGATAGCAGATATGTGGAATGAAGAAACTGGAGAGCTGCTTATTAAAAATATGAATAGCATTGTGGAATGCTTAAATTCTGGCATTATCGTAGAAGAGAGAAAAGGAGAACTAGTATCAGTATTTAATAAGACAAGCATCTATTTTAGTAGAGAAGAAAACATCGAGGCTATTATTAGTAAATTGAAAGCGTTACAAATCAGAATTAAGAGAATCGGAAGAAAATCACTACGGAATGATAGTAATGAAGGTGAGTTAAGTAGACTGAACTATTATAATGTATCAGTCGAGGAACTGAGCCGATTGATTACCGGACTTGAAGAATTAAATGAAGTTGCACATCTATTTTATGAAGATTTTGAACAGGAAGAAGCAAATTTTAAAACATTTTATTCAAGAGTAAAGGAGTTTATTCAGAATAAGATTCTTATAGAAGATAAACTTGAAAAAGATTTTAAAGATATTATTGTTCGATTATTAAGTCGTTTAGAGAAGTCAGAAAGAATTAAGACCAGTGGAACATTTTCGTGTTTAAAAGAGACAATGAGCTTTTATTTGAAGCAAGAAAGCAAGAAGGGTAACAGTGCAAATTGGATTGTAAGAGATTTTGAACAAATTGATGGAGATGTACTTAAAAGTATAAATCAACCCGATGATATTATATATCATTTTTGCTGTGTTTCTGATGCAGATATGAGCACATCTGTTGGGCTAAAGATGCCTTGGCCTTTAGACTTGCATTTTTTTGAGCTGGCATATTTACCATATGATTGGAAATATCAAGTTTTTATAAAATCATTAAAAGAGTATAAGAGTTTTAAAAAGTATGCGTTAGTGTATGGTTTACTATTTAATCGTCGCAAATTCAAATTGAGTTATGTGAAAAATGAAAATGAAATATGCAATGAAATGTACTACGCATTTAAGATATTAGGATTAAGGCCAGGGAATAGTCCAAGTAATGAAAAGAATAGCCAGAAGCAAAAGGTGAAAGTAAACCAAAGCCCTTTGAAGGTGGACATGCGATTGGAAAGTAATGATTATTATAGATGGCGTATATGTAAATACAGGTTTGCACTTGAAAGTATTATTGAAGGAGGTACAAAGTATAAAGAAAAGTTTCTAATACTGAAGTACATGGAAGTTCTAATAGAGAATTACGTAAGGGAAGAGTTGCAAGGGAAACGATATTTGGAACAGGATTTAGATAAAACACTAGATGATTCATATGAAAGCATTAAGGAAAAGTTTCAATTTGCTATAGAACTTGATAAAATAGATATAATTGCAAGGGCTAAGAGATATATTATTGAAAATATTGTAAATCCCAATAATAATATCTTCCCAGTAATTGATGATAATTCATTAACACATATGAGAAAGAAATGTGATTTTATTAATGTTAAGTTAAGTCGCGAAGAAGACAAGGACACAAATATTTTGAGAGATAAACTACGAACATGCAATCAAAAGGAAATAGATGCAGCACTTAATAACAATACGCTAATAAATGTTGATTTTACTACATCGGTTGACCTGTGGTGCCAGTATTGTGCAAATAGAGAGATATGCCTAGAATGCTTTAAAGTTATTGCGGATTAATGTACATGGGGGAATAGCTGTGCTTGAAAACAAAATGTATGTGAGGTGTCCTGTTGATAAAGATACTAGAAATCCAAGAATATTTATAATGGGACAAATTACTGAAATTGATAAGTTTGCCGAGACAGTAACATTAAAATTTAACGATCCATATAGTTTCAGGAAATACTATGAGTTCTTTCCTGAGACTATTAAGTGCAGCATAAATTCGGTAACTAGGTGTAAAATATTTGAAGGAACGGTTGTACAGTATGATTTCAAAAGTTTTCAGGTAATTAAGGCAATAAAGGGTGAAAATGGATGGTATACTTACTATCTACAGGCTGTTGATGACAAAATAATTAAAAAAGTGCGTGAAGATAGCATAATTGCGCCTTTTAATTCATGTGAAGTTGAGCCACACGTTCAGCTCATGAATTATGAGTTTCAAAACCCAATATGGTATATTGGCAGGACAATTGTTGACCGGACAATGCAGATTCTTGAAAATTCTGTGTATGGTTTCAAGGTGTTAGCCGGATGTAAAATATTCCTCATGCCTCATCAATTGCATACCATTATGAGATGCTTACAAGAGACCAAATGCCGATATATGCTAGCTGATGAAGTAGGATTAGGAAAAACAATAGAGGCTTGTTCTGTCTTAAAGATATTTTTATCCCAAAATTTCAATGCAAGAGTATTAATAATAGTTCCAAACACACTTCTCAATCAATGGAAAGTTGAGTTATATGTGAAATTTGACATTATGGTAAATGAAGATATTGTCAATGGGAACATGGTAATAACTTCAATAGAAAACTTACCTCTTAATTCGGATATTTATAAGTGGGACTTTGTAATTGTAGATGAAGTACATAGGCTCCTATCAAAACCTGAACAGTACAATTTAATTCATAAAATCAGTGCTTCAACAGATAATATTTTGCTTTTAAGTGCGACTCCGGTCCAACAGAAAAAAAATGAATACCTAAAACTGCTGAAGCTAATTATGCCTGAAAAATATAATTCAATGACAGAAGATGAATTCTCTGTATTGCTAGAAAAGCAAAGCCTACTGACAGGTAAGGTTTATAACATTCTTAATGACTTTGAGGATTATAGAGAATTCATTGATCAAGAGTCTAAAAAGTTGAAAGATAGTGAAGCATCTGTTGGTGTAGATAGAGCGTTACATGAAAATGAAGAATGTGAAGAGTTATTTGAGGAATTGATAGATGATTTAAGGAAAATAGATAGCATAATTAAGGATGACAACTACACTGAATTTGTTAAGAAAATTCGATTTAAAAATACGGATTTTGGAGTGCAGGGCATTGAAATATCTATTTCCTATATATGCGAGCATTACCAGATCGAAAAAAGCATTATTCGAAATAGACGGGATATCTTAGAGGAAACCTTGGCATTGCGAACTCTTGAACAAGTACCACATCAACTCAAGGGAGACCATAATAATGCGGAAATGAATACATATTATTCATTGGTTGAATGGATAGAATTACAGAATTTCAACCAAGAAACTTTTAGGATATTGGCATTGCCATTGCTAATGGCCTACTTCAGTTCGCCCTGGGCATTTATAGAAGTGATAGGAAAAAATAAAGCGAGCATGGCAGGAGATACTAGTAACATTTTTTATTTTGCTGAACGATGGTTGAATGATGAAAATTTAGTTGTTAATACAATTGATACGGTTCTTGAAAATCCGGATGATATTAATTGCCGAATTGGTAGAATAGTGAATTTTATTGACCAAGAAGTGATAAAGGGAAAAATAGTTGTATTTACGAAATATGAGGAAACGTTCACTAAGTATAAAGAGGTTTTTGAAGTTTATTTTAATCAAGAATGTTGTGCATTCTTTAATAAAAAGATGTCAACAGAAGAATTGGAATTGAATGTTTTTAGGTTTCAGAACGATACTTCGTGTTTCATTATGCTCTGTGATGAGTCTGGTGGTGAGGGTAGAAACTTTCAATGTGCAGATAGCGTGTTACATATTGATTTACCTTGGGATGCTAATGCAATTGAGCAGAGAATAGGTAGGTTAGACAGAATAGGTAGAGACTTAAATAGAGATGTTAAGTCAGTTGTTATTTACACACATGATACTATTGAGGAGCAGCTATTCAGATTCTGGAATGAAGGTTTAAATGTATTTAACCATTCACTTAGCGGATTAGAAATAATTATGAGTGAAATAAACGATAATATCGTAAGTGCTGTTCAGAAAGATACAAAATATGGATTATCAGGTGCAATAGATACAATTATTCAATTATCAAAAGATATGAAAAATGCAGTTGAAAGGGAACAGCATTACGATACAGCCGCCATAAAATTTCGGCCATTATTTACTGAACTTGATAAAATGGTCAGTTATTATAATTTGAACGAAAATGAACTGTTTGCAAAAACAATGATGAACTGGGCTTCTTTAGCAGGCTTGAATGGCCATCCAAATGCTGAAATGTCGGTTATTACCTTTGATGAACACTCGTTTTCGCCGAAATCTGCTGAAAATTCAATGTTGATACCGCCAAACTGGGATAATTACATCAATAGTGAAAGAAACATCCAGGTGAACAATGTTGTTGAAATGTACGAAAACTTAAAGAGTCGGTCGAATCCAACAAAAAAAGTGTTAACAAGAAATATTAAAGGCACCTTCAATCGCCAATATGCGATAGAGAATGATTATCTTCATTTTTTTGCACCAGGGGACGATGTGTTTGATTGTATTGTTAATAATGCACTGAAATCATGTAAAGGACAATCGGCTGCATTTGCTGTTAAATCAGATATTGCATGGAAAGGTTTAGCATTCACATGGGCCGTTACTCCCAATGAAACGGTATTGTTAGAGAAAAATATTCCGCTGATTAACTTAAGTCAATTTCGAAATTTTCTAGCTGTCGATCAGGTTACAACATTTGTTCCGTTTCCAAGCTTTGAAGATGTTCCCGAAAGTAAAGTTCTGTATTCTTACAATAAAATTATAGATTCACAATTTATAAAGAAGGATATTATTCATTTGGGACAACGTTCAAAGAGAGGTAGTTTTCTAAATATTAATGTTAAATATAATGTATCAAATATAGAATGGTTTAAGCAAACGTATATTAGAGAGCAATGGGAGAAATTTGTTTTAAATTCATATAGGAGTGCAAGGAAAAATGCAGTTATTAAGTTCAAAGAAAAGTCGAATATTCGAGGTGTAAAGGATGAGCTTCAACGGGTTATCAATGCTAAGATAGCATCGAGCTGTTACTATACCCATGAAAAAGTGGAAATTAGAGAATGTGAGGATTTATACGAAGCTATTTACCAAAGCCTTAAAGAAGCAAAAATTAAACTAAGGTCAGCATGCTTTGTTTGGATGGTGAAGGAATGATAGATATTATAAATAATGTTAATAGCTATTTAGTAGGCGATTATCCAAGAGCCAATTACAATTTTCAAAAGGTACTCGATGAAAACTCAAAATATAATAATCTAGAAAAATACAAGTTACAAACGGCGATAAGACTTATCAAGTGTATTGTAAAATACGATAAAGGGATTATTTCTGCGTGTGATTTACTTTGCAGTCTTAGAAATTATTTGCTAGTGTTTAAGTTGACTGTTTCGGTAAGTAACAAGATCAAAACAGAAATACGCAATCACGAAAATCAATTTGGATTGAGGTTGGATGCCGAAGAAAGAGTGTATGCAGTACTAGACATGATAGAGCATGTTGGAAAGAATAGTTATATCGAAACAGCATTTATGGGGGATAATACCCAATCAGGGCAGGGATATGATGATAGGTATTTCCTTGGGACAAGCCCCTACATTAATGCTTTGACCTCATTTAAATACTATAAATCTATAGAACAAAAGTTAGCGGTAAGTGGTGCTTTAACTTTATCTTCCGGCTCTACTGCGCTAATTTCATTGCCTACTGGCGGAGGTAAAAGTCTAATCACACAATCAGTCGCATACATGGAGAAAGGATTAACAGTAGTTATTGTTCCAACCGTTTCTTTGGCACTTGACCAAGTTAGGGCAGCAAAAGTAAATATTAAACATGATACATCTCATGAGGTATATTGCTATTACAGTGGGACAGGTGACGAAAAACTAGAACAAATAATAAATGATATTGATAGCAATACTACAAGAATTTTATTTACTTCACCAGAAGCATTAATTAAAAATGCCAAACTTGGAAATGCAATTGATAGGGCTAACAAAGAAAAGCGTTTGAAAAATATAATTATTGATGAGGCACATATTGTAATTGAATGGGGCGCATTTTTTCGAGTGGATTATCAATGTTTGGAGGCGTGGAGAAAAAGATTAATTTATACAAATAGAAATATCCGCACTTTTCTTCTTTCTGCAACATTTGAGAAAAAGACTGTTGAAAGTTTAAAATTAATGTTTTCGGGTGAAGACAGGTTTGTTGAAATTCGGTGTGATGCATTGAGGAAGGAACCCAGGTTCATAGTAATTGAGGCTAAATCTAGGTATGATAAGAAGAGGAAAGTTATTGAATTAATTGAAAAGTTGCCCAGACCAATAATTGTATATGTTCTTTCACCAGATGATGCTGAAAATTTAAAACTACAGCTAATTGATATAGGGTACAAAAACATTGTTACTTTTACGAGTAGAACAACTTCAATCCAAAGGGAAAAAATAATTATGGATTGGTCAAATAATGAATTTGATATTGTGATAGCAACTTCAGCGTTTGGGGTTGGAGTTGACAAAAGTGATGTGAGGACAGTTTTGCATTTGTACATACCGGAAAATCCCAATAAATATTATCAGGAATTGGGACGTGGAGGACGGGACGGACTACCAAGCTTAAGTGTTATGTGTATTGAGAAAGAGGGAGATTTAGCTGCTGCGTTTAGCATGATAGATAAAGTTATAACAACAGAAAAACTAGTGGGCCGGTGGTTCAGTATGCTTGAAAGCCCTACATCAAAAAGGTTAGATGAAAGAATCTTGTTGGATACTTCCGTTAAGCCAAATTATAACATAGATGAAGATTTTAAAATGGAAATTGAAAATGACTTAAACAAAAAGAATATGCAGTGGAATATTTACGTAATTTTGCTTCTAAGAAGGTATAAGCTTATTGGAATTAATGACATGATTTATGACAGGCAGACAGGGGTTTATTACATTAATATCAATATTATTAATTATGAGATCTATAATGATTCGCAAGCTTCAAAACAATTACTTAATGAAATACGTGAAAAAGAGTGGAGTAAGTTTGAAAGTGATTTCAAAGTAATACGTAATGCTATAAACAATGTGGAGCTTTTCTGCTGGTCAGAAATGTTTTATGAAACCTATGATTTGGTATCTGAATACTGTGCAGGATGTATTCAACACTCTGAAGTTGAGTACACGGATGTTATACGTTTTCCATTGGTAAAAAAAATTGGTGAGATAGTTAATGATGCTATAGGAATTAAAACCCTGTTCCCACAATCGAAAGAGGTTCAGATATATGGGGATAGCAATGACATTTCTATTATCCGGAAACTAGTTGAAATGGGTGTAAGAACCATTGTAATAGATGAGAATTCAGAAAAGAAATTTATTGATATTCTTTTAAATTTATCCGAAGAAATAAACGTAAACTTCATGGGAACTAAAGAGTTTGATGCATTAGTAAATATGCAAGAATGGTACTACCTTTCTGGAAATGTACTAATTATTTATGGAGAAGGGTATTTAGATAGTCACTGTGAAATGTTGTTAATAACAAGAAAGTTAGTTGGCCAGGAAAATATCAGGGTATTTCATTTGCTTAATCAGGATGTCTATGTAAAGCAATTTGGTAAAAATGCTTCAGATGTAATAAATGGTCCTCATATTGCGGGTTATATTGTAGAAAGTATGGAGGTTAATGATGTTTAAAGATAGGATGAAAACAGATGCTATACCAGAAAGGGTTTATGCATTATGCTGTGCATTAAAGAAAAAATCGCTTAGTCGCAATGCTTTGCGTGAGTGCGTTGAACCAGATGAATTTGCATCTTCTTCAATGAGATACTTTCCTAACGTATTTGCAGCTGCTATTCAGTTGAATTTGATAAATGAAAGTGAAGGACAAGTTAGTTTACTAATAGGGAAAGAAAAATTAACGAACATGAGTGAATTTAGAAAGGAAATATCACTTAGAGCATTTAATGATGATACAAGTCTTTTCTTTCAAGTTAGCAGAGCCTATTTAGGTGCGAATGAGGAAATATTAGGATTTGATAATGTGAGTAAAATGAGCGATTTCATCCAAAGTAAACTAGCTAATGGGATGACAGTATTTGAAGACGATATGAGGGCTTGGAGATTTTGGGCGGCATACCTGGGGATTGGCATAATACATGATATGTTTGTTATCCCTAATATGTATGTACGTATAAACGACATATTAAATGCAATAAAGTTTCAAAAGAACAAGGAATTGACTATAACAGAGTTAATTCAAAGTATTCAACCTTTGTGCAAAGAAGGGCTTTCAAGTTTAGTGAACAAGTCATTTAATATGGGGTTTTCTAATGGACTTAGGCAGCTGCATGATTCGGGAAGGATTGAATTAAGATATATGCCTGACTCAAATGATGTATGGTATCTATTTAAAATGGAAGAGCATATCATTCAATCAGCTATTACACATGTTTTGATAAAGGGGTGATTTTAGATGAATACTTCTATTGCGATAGAGAGAATGCAGGAAGTTATTAGAACAGATGTTATTACAAGTTCAGAAGCTGATTTTTTAGCAACCCATGTTGCCTTTAAAAATGTAAAGGTTATTAAAGGTGGAGAAAAAGAAGTCGGTGATAGATTTAAACTTGATACAGAAGAAAATATTTACAAAAAATATATTGTTAATAAAGAGAATAAACATCAACTCATAATTGTTCGTGGTCCAAGTGGTGCTGGAAAGTCCCACCTTATTAGGTGGTTTGCAGCTAGAATCAAGCAGTCGAAACTTGAGAATGAAGAAATATTGTTTATTCGTAGAAGTGATAATAATTTAAAAGGTACAATTAAACAGTTGTTAGCACTTGATGCGGTGAGCAATATTCCTAATAAGGACATTATTGAACGTTTGCTTAAAGCTACTGTAACGGTAGATGATAATAAATTTAGAGATATGATATATCAAAACTTTATTGTTGAGATAAAAAATGATGACAGTACTGAAGTTTTATCTACTGTGACAAAAAAGAATTTAGAGGCATTATTACAGAATGATATGTTTCAAGAGAGACTTAAGCATGTGGGTGGACCAATAGATAGGATATATGCTAAGGTGTCAAGTAAGGATTCTGGTGGGTACAAAGACGTAGTTGCTCTTTTTGAAAAGGATGATTTTTTAATTGATATTGATTTTTGCCGGGAATTGGAGAAGAGGGGTGCTGATAGGAAAGCCATTAAGATCGCAAATAAAATTCCAGTTGAAGAAGAGATAGCAGCCGATATTGCAAAATACCTTAATACTTTTGTTGATCAGGTAATACAAAGTTGTGCTGGAATTGAACCAGGAGATTTTGAACAAATTTTCAAAGATATTAGACATGAATTAAAACTAGCTGGTAAGAACTTAATACTGCTTATTGAGGATATTACTGCTTTTACGGGTATTAATAAAGCATTATTAAATGTACTTACAACAGAGCATACTGGGATGTATGAAAGTCAGGAACTATGTAGAATTTCATCCATAGTTGGTACAACAGATGCTTATTATGATGAATTTCGAGATAATTATAAAGATAGAATAACAAATCAATTTGTTATTCCGGACAATGTATTTGGAAACAACCAAGATGATTTATTTGAATTTGTTGCAAGATACATTAATGCAATGTCATTACCTAAAAGCAACATAGAAAATTGGGTTAAAGAAGGCTGTGTATCTAGTGAATACCCTGTTTCATCTGATAATTTTGATGAACGGTGGGATTTTTATGAGTTTACGAATGGTAGAAAAATTAGTTTTTATCCATTTAGTAGAAACGCAATTATCAATCTATATGCGGCTTTACAATTAAAAACTCCACGAAATTTTCTACGAGAAATAATAGAGAAAGTTGTTAATGATATTTTATATAACAAGAAAAGCTTCCCCGGATTTCAATGCACATACTTACCTAATTGGAATCCAATAAATCACGGTCATGTTCTTGCTGATGAGATTACTGACGAGATAGTGCTCAATAGAATAGAAAAATTTATTAGAATTTGGGGAAATGCCAACCTTTTTAGAACAGAAGAAAATGGGATTGAATATTTGGGTGGTATTCATATAGGCATATTTGAAGATTTGAATATGCCAGTCGCAAGAGGAATAAAGACAACAGAAAAAAAGGCATCACCGCATAGTAATGCAAATAAGGGAATCACAAATTTGCAAGATCCTGCACAGAAAAATATTAATATAGGAAAAGATAAGACACAAAATAAAATTGAAATAAGCGTGGAAGACAAACTATTTCAAGAGGAAAGAAAAAATGTTGAAGTTTGGTTAGCAGGGGGTACTTATTCATCATTTCGTAAAGTTAGAGATGACATTTGTGACTACCTGGTGACGGCTATTAACTGGCAATCAGAAGGTGTTTCTTACGATGCAGTTATGAGAGTCATCCGGAGTAGGAACCTTATTGGTTTTGAACGGCAAAAGAGAGCAAGTAATGAAAACTTGGTAAACCTGCCAGCTAACAGAGAAACACAGGAAATTATTGAGGCTTTTTTAGCGTGGAGAATATTAGGTAACTGTAAATGGAGTTTTAATGGCGCAGTATATATGCAGTATCGTGTAGCAATGTGGACACAGAAAATCAAAGATGATCTGATAAGAAGTATACTTGAGGTTGATGGAAAAGAGTTGGATTACTTTAAGTGTGCTTGTACTGCTGAAATATATAGATTGATATTACTTGGGTTAAATGGCGGTTCTACTCTTAACTGTATTACTAGAGATTTAGTAATTGGTAAAAACATAAAAAAAATCGAAGACAATTCCCATGTAAAACAGTGGAACGATTTGGTGTCCATAATAACAAGCAATAATCAAGATGAAGAAAATAAGACCTTAGTTCGCCAATATTATAATACATTCCAAGGTAAAATAGCAAAAACTCATTCAGCACAGATATTTTTAAATGATGAGAAATTTCAAAACGCGCTAAATTTAATTTTAAAGTCAAACTTACTTTTGGATGAAGATTATTTGAATATTGTTGATGATATTGCTTCTAGAAACGAGCCAAGAGATTATCTGTCTAGAATATTTCAAAGGCTCAATGCTGTTTGTATGGAGGAAAAGGCCAAGGCTCGGAAGATAATTGACAAAATTTATAATCACCTTGAATGTGAAGATGATTACGAGTTTGAAATAAAAGAAATTTGCGAGGAAATTAATACATTCTATAAGAACTTGGCAAAGAATCAAATCAATTATGTACCGAAGAATGGAATGATATCTAATGTAAAGGTAAAGAGTAAAGAAATAGCAACAGCTATAAAGACGGCAAAAAAGGCTTGTGAAGCTGAAGATACTACAGAGTGCTTGTTGTTGTTTTCACATGATCCAATTAGAAAAATGGAGTGGTTATGTGATCTACTAGATGAAGTTGAAAAGGATGCTAATGATTTAAAAAATAATATTATAAAGAAAAAAGAGAAACTTGTTGTTAATTCCTTAAATGAAATGAGTGATGAGAATATAAATCAGCTTATTATCAAAAAAAATGAGTATATGGATATTTGCGGAAGATTGGAGGGTAAAAAATGTTAAGTAAATTATTACTTGAGAGTATTGAGGAAATGGAAAGTTATAATAGTTTAGTTGCTTTGGCAAATGATAACAAGGCAAAAGAGCAGATAGAGAAAAAATTCAATACATTAAATTTTGAATTTGGAAATTTGCTCTCCGAAATAGAGGCAGTAAATGCAAATACTGATTTTGTTATATCAAGTCAAGTCATAAGCGATGTTAAGAAGTTTATTGAAGCTGTTGGTAAGGTTATTGATATCAAAGCTGGAAACGAAAGTATTAATCTTGAACTACAAAAATATAAAAATAGTGTTGATATTCAGGTAAAGGAAGCGTGGAATGTATATTATTCTAAAAAAAGTAGTAAATTGCTTAGCACGCTTCAAACAGTTATGGATATAACACCAAGTAAAGAGGTTACAAAACAAATTATAAATCGTATCGAAAAAGGCAAAAGTTGGCCAACTATTAACAAAAATATAGATTATTTTATTTCTGGCTTACAGGATGCTGAAAAAATAATAGAAGAGTTAAACCTTGATGATGAGATAATGAAGTTTCTTGTAGCTGTGGAAGATGGGAATGTAACTCTTGCCGATATAACGGATGAAGTATTACTTTGGATAAATGAAAATAATATTGCAAGGTTGTTCAAAGTATCATTTGTTCAGAATGATACTTGAATTGATACTCCCACAGGATGGTAAAGATTTTTTATATAGAGCTACTTCAAGAGAATGAAAAATGTACCATTCCGTCAAGGCCCGACCAGCTCCAATCGGCATCTATTTTGCACACTCTAGGCACGTTGAGTCAGTTACGTTGATAGAGGCATTGAAAGCTTAGTGAAGACGAGGCTACGAAGTCTGAACTTAGCGAGAAAGCCCGCATTACGGAGCGTAGCGGAGTAATGTGTTCCTAAAAAAACAAATATATATCAAAGGTTCGGGGCGATATGCCCCTTTTTTGTTGTGTGTTTCATGTTTCCGTGGACACACTTTTTTTGATGGGGGAGGGGGATAGGGGGGGTACTTTTTCGCAAAATTAAAGAAATATGCGGAAGGGAAGAGGGTTTTGCGGAAAGGTATTCAGTGGCTGAATTTAGAATATCTCTATTTACAATAGTTGAAAATAAACCCATAATATGTTATGTTTTGTGTTAGATATACTAATTTACTACAAAGGATTAAGCTAGAAATAAAAGTAAATAGGGACCAATTGATAGGAGGATACAATTATGGCTATATGGCTGTTTCGTGCAGGTAGTTCAGGAGAGTATGAGAACAAGTTTCTAGAAGATAATAGAGTATATCTTACATGGGAGGAACTTAAGCTTGATTTAACTAAATTTAAAAGTAAGAAGGACTTATATAACTACCTCTTAGAGGATTATGGTGCAGAGATTCCTGGACGTGCTAGAAACTGGGCTTCTCAGATTTGGCCTATAGCACATGAGATTAAGATTGGAGACTGGATTGTGCTGCCTAGTAAAATGAAGGCATCTGTACATATCGGAGAAATAACCAGTGAATATGTATTCGATAAAAAGCAAGAAGACCCATATTTTCATTATAGGGCTGTAAGGTGGTTTGCTACTGATATTCCTAGGGTGAATTTTGAACAAGACATTCTTTATTCTCTTGGAGCATTTATGACTGTTTGCCGCATAAGTAGAAATGATGCAGAGAATAGAATAAAGGCTATGGAAAAAAATAAATGGTTGCCTAAAGAAGGAATGGATGTTCAAAATCTACAAGATGTTGATGATGAGCTTAATGAAAACGGTTTTGATTTTGAACAATATGCTATGGATCACATAGCAAAACACCTTATGAGAAAATTTAAAGGTCATGGTATGGCTCGAATTGTTGAGGCTATATTGAAGGCCAAAGGTTATGTAACTTACCGCAGTCCGGAAGGCCCCGATAAAGGTGTTGATATCCTCGCTTCTCAAGGTCCGCTAGGCTTTGGAAGTCCTAAATTATGTATTCAGGTTAAAACAACTGATGCCCAAGTTGATAGACCAATTCTCGACCAGTTAGTAGGTACAATGCATAATTACAAAGCCGATCATGGTTTGTTGGTTTCCTGGAGTGGATTCAAAAGCTCTGTTTATAAAGAAATTCCGTCCCAGTTTTTTAATGTAAGGCTTTGGGATCAAAAGGAAATTATTAATGAGCTTTTGGAGAATTATGAAAAATTAGACGATGAAATAAAAGCGGAGATACCATTAAAGCGCATATGGACTTTGACATTTACTGATAATGAGTAAATTTTGAATGATATGTGTTCGTGCTGCAGTATGTTCTATGAATGAGGAGTATCAGGGAGGACGGAATGAATGTATTTAAAACTCTTGATGGCAAAGAATATGAGTTGACTGTTGAAAACTACGAACAGCATTCACATAAGAGCAAGCCATATTATCACGATAAAAAAAGATATAAAAGCCCACACTTTGCTTTATGTCCAATGTGCAATAATCCAATTCAAGTAATTAATTTATATAAAGATGAGTATGTTGAGGAGATAACTGGACGTAAGGGACTACATGCTAGGCATTTTACAAAAAATATTGAGGGGTTGGCTGAGTATAATAAAAGTCAATATGAAAGCTGCCCCCTACATAAACCGATAAATTTTAAACTTATTGAAGTAAGGCATGATGACATAGTAAATGAAGAAATAAAAAAAATAATAGAAGCAAATTTAAAGAGTATTATAAACGATATAAAGAATATATCTGGGATATTATTTAAAAATGTTAACCTTGAAAAAAAGATTGATAACTATATTGAAATGAGAAATTATGCATATACACATACTAATAAATATAATATACCGTACAGTATATTATATACAAGTGATTCTTTTGACTTATTTGGAAGGAAAATAAGTGATAATGGAATGGGGGAAAAGATAGAACAGGCAATATTACATAAAAGTAAGTTTTTCACTGTACAGGCAAAACAAATTGTAAAAAAGGTTTCAGAGTATGTATTCATTAGGTTGCTTGTTACTAAGCATAAGATAAGTACCTCAGGAGAACAAACAATGTTACTTAGTATTGAAGAGGGAAACAATAAACAATTGGGTATCTTTTTTAAAGAAGAAATTTTATTAAAGCAATTTGTATATCATAAGCTGTCCTGATCGGTACTTAGGTTTACACCCCTCTGGGAAAAATCAAGTTTCGTATAGTTATACATAACTGATGTAAAATTTGTTTGCAGATTGTCAGGATAATTTAAAATGTTATGGCATAATCTTAAGTACAAGATATTTGGGTTGATTTAATAGCTTTATAGAGTCCGTTTCAAAGTTTGTGTAAACTTCCATGATTGATGTTAAAATTAATATCAATTATGGAGGTTTTTTTATGGGAAGAAGAAATGAAAGTCCAGAGAAAAAAAGAAGTCGTAAACTTATTGGTGAATTTTTAAAGGAAAATCCCTTAACAGGATTTAATGACATCAACGAATTAGTCAAGGAGTTAATTTCTCAAGTTATTGAAACAGGCTTAGAGTCTGAGCTTGATGAGAATTTATGTTAATGCTATTCTAAAATTGTACCACTTACCGGTAAAAAAATAGGCCACCTTAATCAAATTTTCCTGTATGATTTTGTTATCCAGACACTATCGTACAGGAGGAAAGGTATGATTAAGATGGCACAATTAGAAGATATCAGAAAAATGTACTTTATGGAAGACCTAAGTATCAGAGAAATAAGCCGCAGAACCGGAATTCACAGGGATACAATTTCAAAGTATTTATCTCTGGAGGAGACAAAACCTCCTAAATATAAGCTAACCAAAGAACGCAACCATCCTGTTTTAGGACCATATATACCAATGATTCGGCAAATTATCGAAGATGATAAGCAAAGGCATCGTAAACAACGGCATACCGGAACAAAAATATTTGGAATTTTAAGGCAAGAAGGCTTTAGCGGTGGTTACAACACTGTTTCTGACTTTCTCAGGCAGGAATACAGAAAACAAAAAGAAGCATTTCTTCCGTTGGAATTTGAGCTCGGAACTTATGCGGAAGTAGATTGGACAGAGGCATATTTCTATCTGAACGGTAAGGAAACAAAGGCTCATATTTTTGTTATGAAATTGAGAGGCTCTGGAGGCTTCTATGTAAGGGCATATCCCTTTGAGAAGCAGGAGGCATTCTTTGACGGACATATTAAATGTTTTGAGTTTATGAAGGGTGTACCCTACAAGATAGCCTATGACAATTTAAAAACAGCAGTTAAGAAGGTACTTCAGGGCAGTAATCGGGAAGAACAGGAGCAATTCATATCTCTTCGCACTCATTACCTTTATGAATCTACATTCTGCAGACCTGCTAGGGGTAATGAAAAAGGCGGAGTAGAAAATGCAGGTAAAGAAGTAGTCAGAAGATTCTTTGTACCTTATCCGGATGTAAATTCCTTTGAGGAATTAAATCATTACTTACATAATGAATGTATTAAGCTATTAGAGAAAAACTCAAAATGGGAAGCTGAAAAATCCGCATTAAGGCCATTGCCCACAGTAAGGTTTGATGGAGCAAGGTATAAAGAGGCTAAAGTTAACCGATATTCAATGATACAATTTGAAACCAACCGCTACTCCGTCCCTACTTCATATGTTGGAGAAAAGGTGACAGTTAGGGCAACTGCTGAAGAGATTAAAATTATCTCAAAAGGCTCTACAATCGCAGAACATTTCAGAATACATGGCCGCAATAAGGATAGTATCATACTGGATCACTATCTGGAACTTTTGCTTTTCAAATCTCGAGCATTAGGAAATACAAAAGTATACAACCCTCAGACACTTCCCCCTATCTATGAACAATATCGCCGCTGCCTGTTAGCAAGGAATCCCAGAGGTAACCGGGAATTTGTAAAAATACTTATGCTCCATAGAGATTACCATCCTTCACAGGTAACTGAAGCTATTGAAATAGCAATGGAATACAATGTTTACGGATATGACGGGGTACTTAACATACTGGGGCAGACATTGGTTTTAAGCCATAAAGCAGATCCCATTAACAAGGACAAGCTTCAGAGCATTCCGGAAGTTATTGTAACACCTCCTAATCTTGATAAATATAGCATACTGATGACAGGGGGTGATCATTAATGGCCGTTAACAAAATGCTTCTAGAAGCATATTTTAAAAAACTAAAAATGCCTCAGGCTGCCAAGATCTACGAGTCTTTAGCGAGAGAAGCCGCAGATAACAATCTTGATTATGAGGGTTACTTGTTAGGAGTATTGGAACAGGAAGTTCACCAGAGAGAAAACAACCGTATTCAAAGAGGCATACGTCAGGCATGCTTTCCAGTAATTAAAACACTTGAAAGTTTTGATTTTAAAGTAATCCCGTCCCTACGCAAGCCCAAAATATTGAAGTTAATGCAGGGGGAGTATATTGGGAACAGGGAAAACATAATACTTGTAGGTAGCTCTGGTGTAGGTAAAACACATATTGCAACGGCTCTAGGTTATGAAGCCTGCCGTCAGGGTATGAGAGTAAAATTCTATACGGCAGCAGGATTGATAAACGAATTACTTGCAGCACAACAGGAATATCGTTTAAACAAGCTTGAAAAACAGTGGTTGGGGCCACATTTAGTTATTCTGGATGAATTGGGATATGTACCATTCAGTAAGGTAGGTGCGGAATTGCTGTTTCAGTTTTGTTCTTCCCGATATGAAAGAGGTAGTCTAATCATAACTACAAATTTGGAATTTCCAAAATGGACGGAGGTGTTGGGAGATGAACAAATGACTGCGGCTTTATTGGATCGGATAACCCATAATGCCCATATATTAAATATTAATGGTGACAGTTATCGGTTTAAACAGGCCCTTGCCAAACAGACTGAGAATGTTTAAATTTTTATGTATAGGTGGCCTAAAATTTGACCAGCAAGTGGCCTAAATTTCGATTGACATTAACAAATTTAGGTTATTCTAAATATGACTACAAAAACAAATCTACTGATAACAGCAGAAATGGATATTCCTCTAAAACCATGTCATCTAGCTACGGCGACATTGCCATTGATGTTCCAAGAGACCGTAATGGCGAATTTGAGCCTCAGCTTATACAGAAACATCAAACTGTTCTGCCAAAAGACATAGAGGAAAAGATCATATCAATGTATGCCAAGGGAATGAGTACAGGAGATATTGAAACCCATGTTAAGGATTTGTACGGAGTAGAAATGTCTGACTCTACAGTTAGCAGAATAACCGATAAAGTTCTACCAATGGTAAAAGATTGGCAAAGTAGGCCATTAGAACCTCTTTACGCAGTTGTATTTATGGATGCAATCCACTTTCATGTAAGAAGTGAAGGACGAATAATCAAGAAGGCAGTATACATTGCAATCGGTATTAACATGGAAGGCTTTCGTGAAGCCCTTGGAATGTGGATTGGCGAGAATGAAAGTGCTAATTTTTGGACTTCTGTAATGAATGATATGAAAAATCGTGGAGTACAGGATATCTTAATTGCTTGTGTTGATGGACTTACGCGATTCCCGACTGCCATAGCAGCAGTATATCCAGCTACAGAGCTTCAACAGTGTATAATTCATCAAATACGTAACACTACAAAGTTTGTTTCGTACAAAGACTTGAAATCGCTAATGGCAGATTTAAAGAAGGTTTGTCGCACAAAATTCCGTAAGTAGTTTCGCTTTGTATATTTTCTATCGCCCACTGACCAATCTGCGTCAAAGCAGGTACAATGCTGGCACCCTTCTCCGTTAAGGAATATTCTACGTGTGGGGGAACTTCATTATACTGTACTCGATAAACTATTCCAGACGTTTCTAGCTCTTTTAAAGATTGTGATAACATAACATTTGTAATACCATCCAATCTTCTCTTGAGGCACAGTTTCTCAGGGGAACACCACCTGACAACATTCACACAAAAGGTAATTTCTATTTACCTCCAAAAGTAGTGATAATATATCGAATAGGACAATGCAGCTCCTATTCTGTAGATTGTTTAAATATTTGCCCCCTTTTGTTTACTTGACAACAATATTTAAACATGTTACTATCTTATTGCTTACCAGGAAACAATAAGGAGGTGCAAAATGGAACGAGCAATGCTTCGGCAGTTTACGCAGCTTTATAACAATCAAGATATACTTAGCAATCTTATAAATAGTGGTTTAAATTCACGATATACTAATTCTGAATTGCACTGTATTGAAGCTATCGGAAAGCTTGAACGCCCAAATGGAGTGCAACTCGCTGCGCTTCTATCGATGACTAGAGGTGCAGTTACAAAGCTAGCTAAGCGATTACTACAAGATGGTCTTATAGAACGTTATACTCTTTCTGATAATAAAAAAGAAATTTACTATCGATTGACCTCTATAGGCGAAGTTCTGTATAAGCAACATGAGGTTGCTCATACAAAATGGGAAGAACGAGATATTGCTTTTTTATCCTCTGTTCCAATAAAGGAACAACAAGTAGTACTCGAATTTCTACAAAAATTTAATAACTATCTACAAGCAAAAATACAGGAGGAATCTCGATGAAATATGACTTGACAACACAAGTGGATGTGGGTTTAATGGAGCAATGGCTCTCTACCAAAGAGAATCGCCATCTAGCTACTGGACATGTGGGTACACATTTAGATACCTATGAGAAAAGTGATATCCCATTAGATTACATTATATGCCAAGGGATACTTTGGGATGTATCAAATATTGCAGATAATCGTGAGATTTCTCTCTCAGATATTGAAAATTTATATATACCAGAAAATGCATTTCTTCTAGTACGTACTGGTCGAAGTGAACAAGAGAAGTACGGTACAGTTGATTATTTTCGAGAGCATCCGCAGTTATCTAATGAGTTGATACAGTGGCTTTCTAATCAACCACTTTGTTTTTTGGGAATTGACTGCGCTGGAATACGCCGTGGAAAAGAGCATGAGTCTGCCGACAGAATGCTAGAGAAGAATGGTATCTTTGTTATTGAGAATCTTAGTAATCTTAATCAATTACTAAACACTGATGTCTTTCAGGTTTATACTCTTTGGTTTGATGATCCTGTCGCCACAGGATTGAGATGTAAAGTGGTGGTGGATATTGTAAGTTAAAATGCATGTTTTCAGTGATGAAAATGAAATAAAGTGAAAATGCAAAGAACTCAGCGAATTTCCTCATTGAGCTATTTGGTGAACTGCTGAAAAAAATATTAGCTATGATTTGCCGGTTGTTTCTCGAAATGAAGTAATTAAAATTGCAGAAGCATCTTTGGCCTGAAGAAAAAATAGATAGAAGCTATGTTGTGGATTTAGTAATGGATAGATATGAACGTATAGAAATAATGATTCAATCTTTAGATTTAAGGCAATTCAATGATTTTAAAAAGTACTACAAAAATGTTGGAGAGGAGGGTTTTAGGAAGGAGGATCACATTCGGCTAAGGGATACGCTAATTTCTATTGAAGGAAAGTTTCTGTTGTCATATAACGACTGTGAGTTTATTAGAGATCTCTACGATAGGCCCGGAATTGTAATTGAAAGCTACACAAGAATCAACAACATCAAGCAGAGATATGACAATGGTGCGCAATTTCCTGAAATATTAATTGCAAACTATACCCTGCATGAAAAGGCACAAAGTGCTCCAAAGCAAATGAACTTATTTGATTTAAAAAATGATTCGTCAGAGTATGTAGGAAAAGGGCCAACAATGCGCTGACTCTTTTCCACTACAATGCTTTATTTGGCAATTTTAGAAAATGGGTTGGGCTTACTTGTTCTCTTCCGCTTCAGGATAATAGCTCTTCACCTTTGGAATAGAGTTAATGCCTTTCACCAGTTGGTCAATCATTTTTGGCAGCTTCAATGGGCTGATCGATGGCAGCGCATCCTTTGTAATTGACTCCAAGTTTATCCTCCTTTTCGGAAACAGGTTAATAGTTTATATATTAATACTAAGAGAACTCATATATACTTGTTTGGGCAAGAATTAAATTGCAGGAATATTAGTATAAATGGTTCCATACTGATCGCATTCAAGTTCTCAGGGATTCTGAAATTCAGTTCGGTTATCAGTCAGAATTACTGGGAATAACTTTTGGAAAGTATTAACTCCCAAGCTCTTCTTTGGTATTAAATTGAGTAGTATTGAGTTGACAGATTAGATTAAGAGATTGTATTAAGTATATAGTAAAAAACTTACTATGATAAAAGAGCATTCTTAGACAAGCACATATTCCAATTATCTGATATTATATGCTCAAGGGGGTACACATCAAATGCCGGCATGGGAACAAATACAAGTTACAATTAATTACATTGAAGGTCATCTGAATCAAGAAATTACTATTGCAGCTTTAGCGGAAAAAGCGGGGTTATCACAGTTTTACTACCAGAGATTATTTCATAGGTTAGTAAAGAAACCTGTTGCTGAATATATCAGACTTCGACGCATGGCAAAAGCGGCTGACATTTTGCTTAATAAAAAACTACGGATACTTGATATTGCACTGGAACTTGGGTTTGAAACACATGAGCATTTCTCACGAACGTTTAAAAATACCTATGGTATGACTCCAAACGAATACCGAAAAAATCCTAAAATTTTAAATCATATGACAAAGACCGAGCTTCTATTGAATTATGTGCTTATTGACGAAGGCGTACCATTAATAACTGATGGCATAGTGATTGAGATTAATCGGAAACATTTTGATCTGGATGTTACATATATAGGTTTTACAGAAAAATTGCCGCTTGAATATGGAGCTGGACTTGGAATCGACCCAGGTGTTGATGTATTAGGTAATCTATGGGAAGAGATACATTCATATAAAAATCAGTTACAGGGAATGGTAGTAGGTTCAGAAGAAGTCGGAGTTATGTTACCTTGCTCTGAAAATGGATTTTACAATTACTTTGCAGGAGTACGTGCTGATGTAGATAATAGTGAGATGCAAAGCGAGATTGCTCAATGGATACAGCCACGGGGTGAATACATTGTTTGTTCATTTGAAGCAGAGAATTTTCATTTTTTAGTTACAGATGCACTATATAAAGCACAACAATATTTATTTAGTACATGGTTACCTAATCATAATATTCAGACTGAGGCATTTTGTCTGGAATATTATGAAACGCATACTCCAGAAACAACAAAGATGGAAATATGGTTGAAAATAAAAGAAGCATGAGTAATATGATGAATTAGCGTATCTAAGGGCTAAGTACAATAAAGATATTGATGAGCATGTGAATGCATCACATCTTACGAAGAGAAAAAATAGCCATATAGGTATAACTAATAATCACGTCATTTAGAAAGGGAATATGTATATGTATAATGAAAAGTGTAATGTCATGGTTATAACAGTTGAGGAAGCTATTATAGTTTATGGATTGAATTTACAGAGTTCTGGCTTACCGATTAATTTTAATAGTCTTGGAATGATGTGGGACAAGTACACGGAGGATATGAAGAATAGTACTCCGAATCGTGCGGACAAAGAGATTGAATATGCAGTTTGTTTGAATAAAGTACCTGACTATATAGTTGGTGTTGAAATAACTGGAATCCAAGAGGAGAAGACAGGATTCAAGAGTTTTACAATTCCAGCAGGAAAGTATGTCAAGGTAGAATTTAATGGAGAAAATCATCAGGATATGGTGGATACTAAGTTAATGGCAAGACAAAAGGAAGCTAAGAAATGGGCAAAGAATGCGAAGCTTAAACTAAATAATAAATTTACAGTGGAAGTTTATCCAAAGCAAATGGTTGAACTTGAGTATCCTGAGATGTATTGTTTGTTTCCAATTCTATAGATGAGATAATGAGGGTGACAGTCGATATGTTTCCTCAAACGGACTGTTTCAATAACATCAATTTTGTCCTCTCGGGCTACTGCTGAGGCCGTTTGTTTGAGAAGAAAAGAGGTGGAAATATATGTCATGCAGAAAAATAGGAATATTGCTTTTTAACGAGGTTGAGGTAATGGACTTTGCGGGTCCGTTTGAGGTGTTTTCCATTACAGAAAACGAGGTGGGAAAGGAAAAAGCATTCGAGGTGCATACTATAGCCAGAAAAAAAGAGTTAATCATCGCCCGAAACGGATTAAAAATTCAACCTGACTATGACTTTCATGATGCGCCTCAATTTGATATTTTAATTATTCCCGGAGGGTATGGTGCAGAAGAAATAGAAATTCATAATCAAGAGACCATCGATTGGATTAGAAGCAGTTTTACTCAAGTGCAAATAATGGCATCTGTGTGTACTGGTGCATTTTTATTAGCTAAAGCTGGCTTACTGGATGGAAGACAAGCAACAACGCACTGGATGGATCTTGATAGATTAGAAGAACACTATCCACAAGTCAGAGTTATACGTGACGTCAAATTTGTTGACGCATTTCCTATCATTACATCGGGCGGAATATCTGCGGGAATAAATATGTCTTTTTATATTGTAAAAAAATTATTAGGTTTAAAAGTTGCAAAAATCACAGCAAAAAGGATGGAATATGATATTGATTTAGGAAATTAACACATTTGCAACCACAGCTAAGGCACCACCAGCTCCCTACGACATCTTTTTGGTATGTTTAATGGGTAACATAACTTGTGAAGGACAGAAACTACTGAAGAAGGTGATGTGCCAGCCATGCAAGGCACGCGCAAGAAGTCGGGTCAAAGAGGAAGACTGATTGGTTGGGGGCTACTGCTGAGTTAGTTGCATTCATAAAAAACTAGCTTGCTATCAAAGGCCTTAGAGATATTATCTTTCGCCTGCTTGAAAAATATGGGACTTGTCTAAGAAATAAAACAGACTGGCATCTTGTGAAGCCAGTCTGTTCCTCTAACTGATTTAAAGTTCTAATTACTTGTAATCAGAGAATAGTTCAATTGACTACAGCAACCACTTATTGTAGTTGATTGCCATTTCCCGCAATGCTTCTACGAATTTTCCTACATGGTAGCCATCGCAAACCGCATGATGACATTGGATAGCAAGGGGCATCATTGTTTTGTCATTTTCTTTTTTATATTTTCCAATGGTGAAGATAGGCAAAAGGTAGTTTCCATCTGAAAAAACATTGATATTAAATGCTGTAAAATCCAACCAGGGAACACTTGAAATATTGAAAGCATTGGGTGGAACATGCTCTTGCGGGAAAAGACTTCCGCTCGTATACTTTGCCGTATCTTGCAAATATGCTCGATAGAATGTATTAAAGCAGCTATTGTACCTTGTCCATACGGCTGAAAACGTTTCCGTGTTCGGATTTAAAACAGTATATATAGGGTCAATGACCTCCCAATATCCCAAGTGCTGTTCAGCATTGGTTGTCATTCGAAACTCTGAAAATTGATTTACCACAGTTGAAAGCATATAGATTTGCACAGGATAGGCTTTCATTCCTTGCTCTTTTAGTCGATTCAGCAGATTGGAAATATCAATATCTACCGTTACGCTATATGAGCATCGAACATTGTTTTTATAGTGCTCATAGTGAGCTTTTCTTGCCCACTGCTCCATTTGTATTTCAATAAAATTCATAGTATCATCGCTCCTATATTAATTCAATATCAAGTTCTTGCTCACTGTTATTGTAGCATATAGCAAGATACCTTTCTACTGGTGGGAGCTAGCAGTGGAAAGCTCAGGAATATCATGTAACAAATCTATAAATAATTGACATGTTGTGTAAAATAAAGTATACTGATGGTAAAAATGGTAAAAATAGTAAAAATAGTAAAAACGGTTTGGACCTAAGTATTAAAGCATTCTGGGATTATGCTATCAGTAGGTGGTCTTTGAATGGAAAGGCATGTTATGGCTGATTTTATTTGGGTGTGAGTGCCAGATGCAAGAATTGAAGCTATACAAAGTATTATAATGTCAATAACTCCGTCCCCGCAACACATAAGTCTGCAACCGTTAGCCCATACAATGATTTAACCTAATGCATTTTCTACCCATTTTATATCCCCCCTTAGTCCTCAATTTTAAAGGTTCTTTGGGAATTTGGATAGAGGATAATTTTAACTTTAATTTTGGTTATCTATAATTATAAAAGCATTAATACATTGAAAAGGTAGGTGAAAAACAAATGCTTGAAAAAAAGTATACTTTAGGTAAAGGGATAGACGCGTGGGGAAGGGAGCGGGCTCTAACTGTTACGTTTATTATTACCGAGGACTGTAATCTGCGGTGTAAATATTGCTATATAGTACATAAAAGAAGTAATAGCAAAATGGAATTTGATACAGCAAAACAGGCCGTGGATTGTCTGCTGACCTCTATGGAAAAAAGGAAATCCGAACCTGTAATAATCGAATTTATCGGCGGCGAGCCTTTAATAGAGGTGGAGCTCATTGATAGAGTATGTGATTATTTCAAAATCCGAGCATATGAATTGGGACATGATTGGTATTGGAATTATCGATTTTCAATCACTACTAACGGTGTGAATTATGGAGATGCATCAGTACAGAATTTTATCAAAAAAAATCTAAACAAATTGTCCATTACAATGACGGTTGATGGAACAAAAGAGAAACATGACATGCAACGTGTTTTCCCAAATGGTGATGGATCTTATAACATTATCTCATCAAATTTTGACCTCTACCTATCACAATTTGCTAAAGCAACAAAAGTAACCTTTGCCAGTCCTGACTTACATTTGCTCAAAGACAGCATCGTTCATTTATGGGAGATTGGATTTACAGACATTTCAGCTAATGTTATCTTCGAGGATGGATGGTCTGAAGGAGATGATGTTATTTATGAAGAGCAATTGAAGTCCTTGGCAGATTATGTCCTTGAAAATGAATTATTTGATAAATATAAATGTACTTTATTTGACGACACTCTTGGTAGCTATCAAGTTGAGCCCGATCTTGCCATGACCAGTTGTGGCGCTGGTAAAATGTTGGCTATTGGAACAGATGGAACTATGTATCCATGCAATCGATATGCACCTTACTCACTAAATAAAAAAGAGCCTATTAAATTTGGTGATGTTAAAAATGGAATCGATATGGAAAAAGTAAGACCATTCATGCTGGCGACTTTTAGCAATCAAAGTGATCAGGAGTGCTTGAATTGTGAAGTCGCAGTAGGCTGTGGATTTTGCCAAGGGCTTTGTTATGATGAATCAGAGCTAGGAACAAATTTTTATCGCACAAAGTACATATGTAAAATGCATAAAGCCAGAGTCCGCGCCAATGACTACTATTTTTCGAGACTTTACAATAGATACAAAATAGCCAGGTCAATGGTGCGCGAACAGAAAAGACTATACTTTCTTTTGGCGGATGATTTCGTTGATTATTGTTCGTACCATAATATCTCAGAGAAAAACAAAATCATGGATGACAGACAAATATTAGAGGGGTTGGAATACGCTCGAAGAAACTTTTTCGTGCCTTATTTCGTTCACTCAAAAAGTGAATTCAGCTTTACCAACAAACCTGTCTACGGTAAGTATTTAATTACACACATCTTGCCTGCCAACTTTATTGAGGAATCTTCGGACTTAGAGTGTTTGCCAGTATTTGATAAGGATAATATTGATTCCGTTGTGTGCGGCAACCAAAAGATGGGCAATTGTATGCTTAACGTAATGTGTAATGACATACGCAACCTTTCCGTTTATGTAAAAAAAGTGTTTGCTGTTTTAAACACAAGCCCTTATCGGATCAATTTAAATATCCAAGAGATCGACAAGAACTTTGATGAAAATGAATATATAGCACAGTTAGCGATTATTAAAGACCTTATTGGGTATTATTTCGATAAAGGTATTATATGCGAGGTAAGCCTCATAACAGATTTGCCGCATCTTTTAGAACATGCAAACTGCAAAGCCGGTGATCGTTCCTTTGTTTATGCCCCTGATGGGAATATTTATCCTTGTTCTGCATTTTACAGTCTTGGAACTGATGGTATTCCGTCTCATAGCTTAAAGGATGCCAGCTTATACAATAATAGTTCTCACTTGTTCAAATCCAAAAACCACCCATTATGTGCCAACTGCGATGCTTACCAATGCATGAACTGTATTTATATCAATAAGAAATATACCAATGAGGTAAATGTTTCTCCGTCTTTTCAATGTAGAAAAAGCAACATTGAAAGAGGCATTACGCAACAGCTTCAAACAGAACGCGGTACAATCGATGCAATGGCAATGCATGACTATTTAGACCCAATAAATGAATACTTTAATAAGGCGCACCATCACAATGAATTAGGATATTATTCTTATAAAAAATAATGGAGCTAAGATTAACCGAGAAATCAGAAGATATTTTAGAAACATTAAGGAGGGAATACAAATGACTGAAACAGTCGGTATCGTAACAGAAGAAGAAAGAAATGAAATTGAGAGCCTGTTTGAAAAAAAGTGTGCATTGGAAAATCTAATGAAGATAGTTGATGTTAATGAAAATGAACCTCTCTATAATAAGATCATATCTGATTATGGCGTCGTCATTAAGCAGTTTGATCGGTGGTGGAAGGTCACTAGCCAGAAGTACCAATGGGAAGGTGGCAATTGGAGTATCAACTTTGAATCGAGAGAAATTTTTATGGATAAAGTGGCTGAATCAGACGGATGATTCGGCCGGCTCAGATATAAACTACTTTTTGGGTTTAGCTGATACATATTTTTAAGGTAGTCTAACCAGTTTACTTATACTTATTGCAATAACTACCTTAAATCATATTGCTAAAGTAGAGGATAGTTAGATTTATCCGAAACTGCCAAGTCTCGGTTTGTAGAAGCTTTTGAGTTTCTTGCAAATAATTGGTTATAGTGAAAGGAGGGTGGAGACTATGAATAATGCTTGGGTAATTAGTAATGGCATACATATACCGCCCTAATATGTTCCTATCCCAAGGAGAAAGGAGGATCTGATATGTATTCTAGCAAGATCAATAGCAACATCGTTATCGCACCTGCTACGGCATGCAGTAACACCTGTACTGGAACGTGTCGAGGCTGCTGTACGGAATGTGGCGGCAATTGTAGATCCACATGTGTGGGCACTTGCCAGGCCACTTGCACAGGTAGTTGTGCATTTAGAGCCAGATAAAGTGCATAGGATGTGCCGGCACTTGCTATGGTAGTTGTACATTTACAAAAAAATAAACTATAAAAAGGAGATTCATTATGTATAACGGTAAAATTAATACTACTCTGACTATTACCCCATTTGCAAATTGCGGTAGCACATGCTCTGGCGGATGCAAGAGCGGTTGTACCAACGTCTGCACCAGCTGCACCGGCTGTTCCTCTTCTTGCAAAAGCTCCTGCTCTAACATCTGTACCGGATGTAGTAGCTCTTGCTCAGGCTCCTGCCAGGGAACTTCCAGATAACGCTCTGAAAAATGGCTGAGGGGAGCGGGAGAAGTGTCCCCCGCTCCCCTCTTTTTTATTCTGAAATCCATCTATTCTTGGAAGCCATGAAGAGTGAAGTAAAGATATGTATAAGATAAATTGATTGCCTTCGCTATGGATGAAGTACTGTAAGATTATTAGTGCCGATGAGGGAATAAAAGAGGACAAGGCTGGTTGGATTAACTTGTTCGGCTCATCTTTGGGAATAAGTCCTTGAAGAGGTTGGTATCTCAAAGCTGCGGTATACAGCGTGGCGGCAAGACGAATCACGATGTGAGCACGCCAAATTTTTATTTTAAATACATAATCTCATGTCATAAAATATATAATTAGGAGATGAGTTCCTTTGTTGCCACATAAAATAAAACATAATAAATATTACATATTCTATTTGCAATACTTCAAAACCCATTCTGTAAAAATAATATGGCTATTATTGATAATTGTTATAGGTGTAGCATCAAGCAATATTACGCCAATAATTTATGGTAAAATGATTGACGTAATAACAACAGGAAATATGTCGATTTTAAAAAACCATGTTATTCTTTATTTTGTCATCACTGTATTTTCTTTGGTTGTTAGTATAATAGAAAACTATATGGGTCAAGTAGTATCGTTCATAGTTTCAAGTCAAGTTAAAACAAAAATTTTTAATAAAATCATTTGTATGAGGGTCAAAAATCTTGATTCTTATTCTGTTGGTGAACTTGTTTCAAGATTAGAATCTGATGCAAGCACTGTCGTTAATTACTATATTGATGTAGCGACAAGTATAGCTCTTATACTATTTAATTTTTTTATCTCGGTTTATCTGGTGTTTTCGATATCATCTCAGTTATCTATTGTCTCTATTTTGTTTATACCTATTACGGGTTTGATAACAATTTTGTTCAGATCAAAATACAAAGCGTTAGCAAAAAGAGAAAAGGAATATTCCGATAAATATTATGCATTTACAAACGAAAGTTTTTCAAATATAAAAGGTATTAAGGCTTATCAAATAGAGAACAAGATGCTTAACAACTTTAGAGAATATCTATCAGAGAATTTTAGATTAGTAAAAAGGTCAGTTTTTTTAAGTAATAATATGAGCTTTTTAAACAATTTTGTTTCACTTTGTTTTACCCTAGTGATTATATGTTTCTCCGGCTTGCTCATCCAAGATGACAAATTAAGTGTTGGTAATATGGTTGCCTTTAGTATGTATGTAAGCAAACTGTTCGATGCTACTACTAGGCTGTTAAATTTAAACTTAGATGCTCAATCAATAGGCATATCTATTGATAGAATAAACAGCCTGCTCAGCGAACCAGATGAAATAGATTATTCGTTTGATAACATATCAGACGAGCATACCTTGGATAGAATAACTATTAGGGATCTAAGTTTTAAATACATAGACGAGGATGTTTTGGCAGGTATCAACCTAAGTATCAATAAGCCTGGTTTTTATGCTATAGTGGGTAAAAACGGATGTGGTAAAAGCACTTTAGTTAAACTGCTTTTGAGGTTTTATGATGTTAGTGAAGGTGAAATACTTTTTAACGATTATTCAATAGATAAGTATACAATTAGTTTTTTAAGAAATCAGATTACATTTGTTCAAAAGGAGCCATTTATATTTAACAGTTCAATAAAAGAGAATATAATGTTGGCAAATCCATCTGCCACGTTTGATAAGATAGTAGAAGTTTGTGAGATAGTGGGCTTGTCAGATTTAATTAACAAAATGCCGGACGGTTATGACACTAAACTAGGTGAAAACGGGTCATTTCTTTCCAGCGGACAGAAACAAAAACTAAATATTGCGAGAGCGCTTATAAGGCATTCCCCTATTATACTATTAGACGAAATCACATCGGACCTTGACGGATCAGCAGAAAAAGAGATAGTAAAGATTGTCCAGGATATTTCTAAATCATCTATTGTACTTTTTATTAGTCATAAAATATCATCAATCGAACAATGCGATGAAGTGATTTTAATTGACGAAGGCCAAGTAGTAGCTAATGGTCCCCACAAATCCTTAATTGAGGATAATGTATTATACCAGAATTTATTTAAATATGACCATGAAGTAGTGAAAAATTAATATTGAGTCTTTCTGCTTAAAATTTTGCTGTTTTTATGACAAAAAATTATTCCTTAGTCTTAAATAATGTATTTACCATTTTGGTACTTCCTGAGTTCTACTTGTATATATGGCTACACAATAACATATTAACAGTGAGTAAATATTCTACTCACTGTTTTAGAATATCCGTTTACCTTTTTTGTTTGTACTCCTTGTTTTAGCAGTTATTAACGGAATTATTTTAAATCAAAGTAAGAATGCGAAAAATTGAAGAATGCATTAGAAACAGCTACAAGGGGCATAGCAAACTATCAATTAAGTTTGATAGAGTACGTGGACCAAATCAATATTTATTTATATTATAAATATTTTAGCTGAAAAAAAGTTTTAATAGAACTTTTATAAAATAGTTAATTAAATGTAATATTTTATGTAAATACTAGATAAATGCCGATTTACTGTGCCTATCTGTTGTAACAAGGTCAAATAGTATGATTTTTAAAATGAGCTTCCAATTACTTTGTGATAGTATAAATATGGATAAAATACGTGAAATTATTCCTAAAATAACTCTTATACCCATGACGGATATAAATCTCCAATAGGTACAAGAAATAAAAAAAATTTAAAAAATCTCCTGACAATATGATAAATACAATCATATTAAGTCAGAAGCTAAAAAATGTTGCGTTTATACTTCAAAAGCTATGGTATTTAGTTAAAAATAGTAATAGTTGCAAAATAAAATTAGAATTTTATAAAGAAATAAGGACTTGCGTTTGGCTTTGCGGAAACACTTGAAGAAGGATCTTTGAGGCAATCTCTGAAGAGCTCTAGGAGTAATTGCTTAAAGATAGATTATATAGTTTTGATATTCAATGAAAATCAGGGCTATAAAAGGTAATCTTAATATTTATTCTATCAGGAGGATTTGAGAGTATGAGAAATCTCAAAAAGTTAATTGCAATAGTCTTGGTAATAAGTGTACTCGCAACACTTTCCGTACCTGCATTTGCTAGTGGTAACGCTAATGCTGATGCACAGTATTTGGAAAAAATTAATTTAATCAAAGGCGATGGGAATGGTGTAAATGCTGATTACCTTGCAAAAGGAACTACAAGAATTCAGGTGGCAGTAATCATTCTTAAAATGCATGGATTAGATGCTGAGGCTCTTAAATTTTCATCTAAAGAGAACTTTGCCGATGCTAATTCATTAGCATGGAAAGACGGAAGAAATATTTTAGCATATCTTAAGGCTAATCCGCAGTTAGGATGGACTGGTGTAGGCGGAGGCAAATTTGATCCTAACGGCCCGGCTACCGCTCAGATGGTTTACAAGCTAATGCTTGAAGCGTTAGGTTACAAATCAGGAAAAGACTTTACATATGCAAACACAATTAAGTTTGCGGCTGAAAAGGGTCTTACCAAGATAAGTACTGTAAAAGGTCAGATAAGTAATGCTAATTTGGTAACTGCACTTAAGGAAACTCTTGATACACCGGTTGTCGGCGGAACAAATACTCTTGCTCAGACGCTGGGCTATGAAAAGGCTCAAAGAGTTACAGTTGATGCAAATGGTTTTGATGCCAACGGAAGAGTTGTTGCTTACTATGGTTCACCCGATAGTATTGACGGAGACATTGAAGATGCTTGGAAGCTAGCTGAACCTGTAAAATTTACAAAGATAAGTTCCGGTAGTACGGATACAACAGCAACCATAAAGGTGATGTGGGATGATAAGGCTGTGTATTTCCTGGCTGAAGTAAAGGATGCTAACGTTTCAGATGCTTCCGGTAATGTTTATGAAAAAGATAGCGTTGAATTTTTCTTAGACCAAGATAATAAGAGAATCGGAACATATGAAGGCGATGATAGTCAGTTTAGAATTAATTTTAAAAATGAAAGATCCACTGACCATGGTGATTTAACAAATCTATATTCAGCTGCAAAGAAAGTAGCAGGCGGTTATGTAATCGAAGGACGTGTTGCATTATCTGAGATCCCGGCAAACGGTAAGGTAATGGGTATAGAAGGTCAGATTAATGATGCAACAGGAAATAAAAGAATAGCTACTATGAATATATTTGATTCCACTGGTACTGCTTATCAGGATACTAAAAAGTTCGGTCAGATGCTTTTAACCGGTAAAGGTCTCAATTCAGTATCAAAACCAAACTTTTATGATTTGAAATCCTTAGTTATGAGTGCAAAGGATATCGAACTGCAACGTTATTCTAACGGTAATGTAGTTGACAAACTAATTAAAGATTCAGAATTAGCTATTGCTGATAAAGCTTCAACACAAGCAAAATTTGACGAGTTGTGCGTTAAATTACAAGCTACTATTGATAATTTGGTACATAACGACTTATCCTTTGATGAAAAAGAGTGCAGAGATATACCAAAGGCATACAAGATGTCAGATCCTGAGAACATAAGAGGATCTATCGTAAAAGTTGACTACAAAACAAATACTTACGATCAAGAAGCAAAAGCTTTAGACAAGAATATGCTTGTTTACCTTCCTCACGGATATGATGCCAACGATAAAACTAAGAAATATGATATATTATACCTGATTCATGGTAATGCTGAGAGTCAGAATACTGCTTTTGGCGGTGTTGGTCAGAATTCCGAGCTTATGAGAGCAGTTGATAATTTAATTGCTGCCGGTAAGATGAAGCCAATGATTATCGTTACTCCTACTTGGTATAATACAGCTCCATACACTCCTGAAAGACAGAAGGAAGATGGAATGTTCCGTATTAAGAATTTCCATAATGAATTAGTGAAGGATATCATACCTACAATCGAAGGAAAATTTAATGTATATGCTAAGTCCAACAGTGAAAAAGACTTGCTTGCAGCAAGAAATCACAGAGCTGTTGCCGGATTCTCTATGGGTTCAGCCTGCACTTGGTATAACTACATTTACAGTATAAACTACTTTAAATACTATGTTCCAATTAGTTTGTGGTGCTGGCAGGATATAGACTCAATAAAGAAAGAAGGATATAATTTCACAGGAACCGATGATGAGATCAAAGCTAAGTATTTAGCTGAAGTCGCTAAAAGAGCGGGTTATACAAAAGATGATATACGAATCTTCTGTGCAACAGGTACAGCTGATTTAGCTTACGGTGGAATGAATACCCAAATTGCTGAAATGAAGAAACTTACTGATACGTTTGTTTATTCAGCAGATCTTAGAAAGGGTAACTTCTATTACATAACCTTGAAGGGCGGAGCTCATAACTGGACCTGCGTGGATCGTTATTTATACAATATATTGCCAGATTTATTCGTAGATAACAAATAATACATCTTAGATGAAAAAGGCAAAGAAGTTTTAAGTAAAGTGAAATAATATTACAAAAAGAACAGAAGAGGTATAAATCATATCTCTCCTGTTCTTTTTTTGTGTCACCCGGGGACATAGCTAGGCGGTGAAAGTTCGCTATGGAGCAGGCTTTGAATACACTTGCAACAGCATTGTTCACTGTTATATTTAATTTTTTAAATATTGACATAATATATAACATGCTCTATATTAAATACATAACATGTTATGTATTCGGGGGACATATGAAGTTAAAAGGTATAAGTGAAGAATATGCAATTTATGGGACTCTATTTTCTCTATCAAACAGAATTCAGACAATTGGTGACAAAGAGTTTACAGATATTACAATGAAACAACATTTTTTGATGATAGCACTTGGAATGTTTGAAGAACCACCTACACTAAAAGAAATGGCTGAGCTAATTGGTTGTTCTTATCAGAATGTAAAAAGAATGGCAGAGCATCTACACAAAGGAGAGTACTTAAATATTTTACAGGACAGCAAGGACAAACGGAAATTGTTGCTTGTGTCCACGGGAAAATTAGAAGGAATGGCAGATTCCAACCCTGAAAAAACGATAGTTTTCATGTCACAGCTTTATAAAAACATTCCCAGAGAAGATCTTGTGACTACCTTAAATACATTAATGAAAATGGACAAGAATATTGGAGGTATTATAGAATGACAAAAAGAAAAGATTTGTTGGCAGTAATTACATTACTGTTTTTATGTGTTACTGCGATTCATGGTATCTTGTCCATAGATTTCTCTCATGCCCACAGTTTCACAAATCAATATGGTCAAACAGTATCAATTTATGGATATGGGATATATGCGTTTGATAGCTATTTTAAGGCACCTATTTTAATTGGAACAGATTTTTGTATACTTTTTATACTGGTGCCCATGTTTTTATATACATATATTAAATATCCCCAAAGTAGTAATTCACTAGACGAATTAAAATTGATTTCTGTATACTCGGTAGCTTTATATTATGCAGCAAGTATTGCCTTTGGAGTTACATACAACAGATTATTTATAGCATATATCATTTTATTTTCAGTATCTCTATTTGGAATGTTCAAGCATATAAAAAAAATAGAATGGAATCAAACAATTCAAGTTACAAAAGGATTAAAAGCATTTTTGATTTTAAGCGGACTAGCACTCTTAGTTGCATGGTTGCCGGATATTCTTCCAACATTAATTGGTGGAGGAACATTATCGCTTATAGAGGTCTACACAACAGAAATAACATATGTATTAGATATGGGAATCATTAGCCCTTTGTGCTTTGTTTGCCTGTATTTGCTGGTGAAGAAACAAAGCTTGGGGACAATGCTCTTAGCAATTCTTCTTAAGACCTGCATTATAGTTGGAATCATGATGATTCCACAAACCATATTACAGGTTGCTTCAGGAGCTGAAATTGCAATGCCGGTATTAGTTACAAAGTCTCTGTCCTTTGTGGCATTAGGCGGATTTGCTTTGTTCTTTAACATAAAAATATATAAGGAGTTATCGGATGAAAGTACAAAGGAGAAATAAAATCATAATTTTTATCGGAATTGTTTTCGTATTAATCGGAATCGTTTTAATATACTGGAATATACCATATTCTCCGTTTGAAAGTTCCTTTCACAAGGATATGAAAAGGCGGATTTCAGAAATTGCGATAAATGAAGAAGTTTGCACTCAAGCTGAAGTGGATAGTTTACCTGAAGCCTTTAAAAGGCACTGCAAGTACATTGGATTGGTTGGAAGTAAAAAAAATAATGCAGTAAATGTAGTGTTTCACGACACAAAGTTTGTATTTGACAGTAATAAAGGTACTATACTTGATATGGAATATAATTTATGGTTACTCTGTGATAAACCCTTCAGGAGTGCTTTTTGTAAATCCAGTATGTTTGGGGTTCCTTTTGACGGTATTGATTATTGCTCTGATGACAGGGTGGGTGGAATGAAAGGCATGCTTGGAAAAGCTATTGAAATATTTGATGTCAGTAATGAACAAATGTACAAAGCTGGATTGATATCTTGGTTGGCAGAGGGTGCGGGTGTAAATCCCAGTATATTATTATCCGATTATGTAACATATGAAGAAATTGATTCCACTCATGTAAAAGCAAAGATTAAATATAATGGAGTAGAAGGAGAAGGAGTATTTAGCTTCGATGAGCAAGGAAGATTATTGGGCTTTGAAAGTGATGAAAGACAGGTAGAGGAGATAAATGGAGTTATGACTCCCATAGGTTGGAAGGCTAAATATGAAAATTACAAAGGGAAGAATGGTGTGCTGATACCTGGCGTCATGCAAGCTATAAAGATATATCCTGATAAGGAAGTAGTTTACTTTGATTCGAATAATTTTGATATATACTACTACAAATAAGTATGTACTAATGTATAAGTTATAAATTAAGAGGCAGAGTTTTTAGGTGAACGCAAACGACCTATTGGCTTAGCCTTTTTATTAATTTGAAAAAATTATTATTTGTTCTGACTTTTTTTAAAAATAAATTGTTATACATAATGAAAAGTACTTTTTAATCTTCAAAAAAGGAGGTAAATGGTGGACAAGGACTTTTTCCTGATTTTAAGAATGAAGCAGGGTGACGAAACAGCGGTCAATGATTTCGTTAAGCAATATTATGGACAAGTATATAAGTATTGTTATTATAAATTATCTGATAAATATCAAGCAGAAGATGTTACACAGGAGACATTTATCAATTTATTCAAACACTTTAACAACTATAGTCATAAAGGGAAGGCAAAAAATTATCTATATGTTATTGCCGGAAACTTGTGCAAAAATGAGTATAAAAAGCGTAAGGACCTGTCAGCCATTGACATTGAAGAATCCATGGCTGATACAAAGGAAGGCCAAAAGGAAATTGTTCTTAAGCTATATATTGAGCAGGAGATGTCAGCTCTTCCAGAGGAATTCAGAGAAATAATACTTTTATATTATTTTCAGAATCTTAAGATAAGAGAAATTTCTGAAATACTTGGCATAAGTATTTCATTAGTAAAATATCGTCTCTCCGAAAGTAAAAAAATGCTTAAAAAAATGTTGGACAAGGAGGACTTCTATGAATACACATATTGACCGTGGAGTAGCAGCTAAGTATGAAGTTCCGGCGTATGATGAAAAAAAACTGCTGGAAACAATCCATGCTGCTAAAAAGGAGTATCACAGACAAATGCTGCTTGAACCCATGAGCGGACTGGAGTTTTTATTTGAGCAAATGCTGTCTTTGAGTAAACGATATTGGCTTATGCAGCTTGTTGTATTTTTTGCGGCTGCTATTAGTTTGGGGTTTTTGAACTCTTATGAGGGTATGAATGATAAAAAAATAACCTATTGCGCAATTTATGCTCCTATGCTAATTATATTTTCTATACCCGAACTATGGAAAAATATATCTGCTAAAACCTATGAAATCGAAAATTCAACATATTTTAATTTGAATAAGATATATTTTTCACGAATTGTACTGGTAGGTATGCTTGATTTAATCTTAGCGACCATACTAACTGTAATAACAGTGAAAGCAGGTGGATTTTCACCTTATGAAGCTATAATTTATTTCTTTGTCCCTTTTAATTTCAATAGTTGTATCTGCTTTTCCCTACTATGCATCAGAAGAATAAGTTCAGAACTTGTAGCTGCAAGCGGCTGTATAGGCGGTGCAGTCTTTTGGTATGTACTGGTTAAGGATTATCATGTTTATGAATTACTGCAGACTAAAACTTGGTGTGTACTTTTAATTCTTTCATTAGTATATATTATTTTTTCCTGCAAAAGATTTGTGGAATCCGGCAGAAGTTATTTGGAGGTGTGTAAATGAAGCTGCAAGTAAAGGATTTATGTAAAAGCTTTAAAGAAAATATAGCTGTAAAAGGTACTAGCTTTACATTGGAAAAAGGTGTATACGGTCTCTTAGGGGCTAATGGTGCAGGGAAGACAACACTCATGCGTATGCTGTGCACCTTAATTACTCCTACCGGTGGAACAATACAGTACGATGGGGAAGATATTTGGACTATGGATGAAAGGTATAGAAGAATTATAGGCTACCTGCCTCAGGAATTTGGATATTATCCGGAGTTTTCAGCAGAGGATTATTTGCTATACATAGCTTCACTAAAAGGATTAAAACGTTTAACTGCAAAGAAGCGTGTAAATGAGCTGCTGGAAGTAGTCTCGCTGACAAAAGTAAGAAAAAAGAAGATTAAAACCTTTTCAGGAGGAATGAAGAGAAGGCTGGGAATTGCACAGGCAGTACTTAATGATCCTGAAATTTTAATTCTGGATGAGCCAACTGCAGGACTTGATCCAAAAGAAAGAATACGTTTTCGAACACTTATAAGCCATATTGCAGAGGAGAGGATAGTTTTATTGTCTACACATATTGTGTCAGATTTAGAATCTACAGCAAAAGAAATTCTTATAATGAAAGAAGGAAGTATTATAGCACAGGGGGATGTAGAAAAGTTACTATCAGAAGTAAAAGACAAGACATGGACTTGCCTTACTGATTTCAAAGAGGTGAAAGAATTGCGTTCCAATTATTTATTCAGTAATGAGAAGAATTGTGGTGACAAGGTCGAACTCCGAATTATATCAGATACAAAACCATCAAATTCTGCAATCCAAGTTGAGCCTGCTTTGGAAGATTTATTTATATATTATTTTGGTGAGGTGAATGAAATTGCAGATTTTGAAATATGAGCTTAAAAAAATATTTTATAAAAAAAGTTCAATTATTAGTCTGGCAGTACTGGGGATTTGCATGGGATTTATGTTGTTTTCCTGTTTGTCAGAGATTTCATATACTGATGCTGAAGGAAATCATATTAATGGAATTAAGGCAGTACGGCTGCTGAAAAGTGAAAAAATGCAGTGGAATGGGATTATATCACCTGAGACTGTGAGAAAAGTTATAACAAAAAACAGCGCCATCAATTCAAACAGTCAATACAAAGGTATGAAGGAATCAGACATTAAGCTTTCCAATATGCAATATTCAAGAAAGCAAGGATTTATGGACATCCGTGAGCTCATCAATTTATCTTATGGAGAAGTTCATTCATATGATTATTACTTAATTGACAGGTTGAGTCCCGATGTAGCAAATACGTTTTATACAAATCGGGTTGGCCAGATAAAAACATTAGCGACTTCTCAGGAAGCAGACTACCTTACAAAAAACGAAAAAAATTATTTGATTAATTCTGCTCAAACGCTATTTACACCATTTAATTATTCCTATGCAGATGGCTGGTTGAACGCTTTGGAGAGGAGCGCAACAGTTTTGTTCGCTTTGGCCTTTGTTATTTGTATTTTGTTGGCACCAATATTCTCTGTAGAGTATCAAACCTGCTGTGATGCAATTTTACTTTCCACTGAGCATGGAAAGAGAAAAGGAATTGTATATAAGCTGATTGCCGGATTATTGTCAGCTTCACTTGTGTATTGGATTACTGCAGGCGTAGTTTACTGCTTTATGTTTACGGTATTTGGAGTTGAAGGTGGTGATTGCCCTATTCAAGCATCTTTTTCAGGATGGAAAAGTTTTTATCATGTTACGAATATCCAATCTTTTTGGATGGTATTGATTTTGGGTTATGTTGGTTGTATGTTTATTGGCAGCCTGACAATGTTTCTTTCTTCAAAAGTAAAAACTTCCTTTGCAACAATTATCCTGATATTCATATTTATCATGGTTCCTGCTACAATAGGTAAGTCCCTGATTACTGAGAGCGTATGGAATAAAATAATTGATATATTACCACATCAGATGCTGTTAGGGTGGAATATATTCAGAACGTACATACTTTATGATATCGGAGGAAAAGTAGTTACACCTTATGAAGTGCTTCCTGTTTTATATGGCACATTAGCTGTTATATTATTACCCTTTGCCTATAATTCATTTCGTAAACATAAGATAGCTTGATGAATACACGTAGGAGACTTTAATGTGAATACAGATAATCTTATATATAAAAAGCAGATTGAGTTGGTAATGGAATTTACAGAACATAATATTTGTTCAGATTTATCATTGCATACTTTATCAAAAATTGCCGGATTTTCACCTTACCATTTTCACCGTATTTTCCATTCTGTCACAGGGAAAAGCTTGCATCAGTTTATCCTGGAACGCAGATTAAACAACTGTGCCAGTCGGCTTCTATATGAAGAAGGTGATATTACTAATATTGCTATGGATTTTGGATTCTCATCATCAAGTTCATTTGCAAGGAGTTTTAAGAAATATTTTGGATGTACGCCGACTCAGTATAAAAAAACAAAAGAGCGCAAGTATCCGGTTGCGTTTGCAGAAATACCTATACAACAGGTTTCATTTGATCCGGAACTGGAAAAGCACTTTGATGAAATAGTGCTTCCCGATTTAAAGGCTGTTTGTATTGGTGTAAACGGGCTGTCGGAAGTGTGGGAAAATCCTGAGATTAACAGGGCTTACGAAATGATTTTTACATGGCTGAAAGAAAGTAACAGGTTAACAGAAAATACAAAAATTTTTGGGGTTACCATGGATACCCCTGAGGTGCAAAATTTATCTTCATGCAGGTACTATGCCTGTGCTGCTTCAGAATCATATATTCTTGATGAATGTTTGGCTTACAGAGTTTTTCAAACATCCGGAAAGTATATTTGCTGTAAAATAAACCGAAGTATAAAGGACTTTGCAACGTATTTTTTTAGACATATGGATTATCTTTATGGATTTTATATGGTGGCGCATAAATTATCGCCTGACAACCGTCCGTTTGTGGAATTTTATGAAAGGATGCCGGATGGAGATATTTATATTAATTTCTGTGTGCCAACAAAAAATAGCAAGAAATGAATAGCGATATACCTCCGGATTCATTAAATTGAATAAGGGAGGTGTTTTTTTTGGAATCAAAAATGATATGGCAGATAAAAAATGTTAAAGAAAAAAAGATAACGGTTCTCGAGATTGTTAAAGAAAGACTTTCGCTGTTGGAAAGGCATAAATCCTGTAATGCTGTTATTTGTTACGATAAAAAAGCGGTTTTGGAGCAGGCAGCTGAGCTTGATAACAGCATTAAGGAGGGAAAATCCTCAGGAAAGCTTGCAGGTGCTATAATAACGGTTAAGGATAATCTGGAGGTGAAGGGACTAAGTGCAACGGCAGGAATGAAAAAATATATTAACAATATCCCATCTCAAGATTGTGATGTAGTGAAGAAATTAAGAGACGAGGGTGCTATAATCCTGGGAAAAACCAATATGCCTGCAGGAGCTATGGACATGCAAACCTTTAATGATATATATGGCAGAACAAATCATCCTGACTTTCCTGAATACACATGCGGAGGCAGCAGTGGTGGTGGAGCAGCTGCAATAAAACTTGGTATCAGTGACGCAGACATAGGGAATGATTTTATGGGTTCGATTCGGGTGCCTGCACACTTTTGCGGTATTTATGGAATGATTGGTACTGACAGGATTATACCTCTGGAAAACATAGTCGGGGGAAAGCCTTATGGAAGCACCATGTCAGATATTCTTCGCATTGGGATACAAGCTTCAGATTTGAGCGAATTGCATCTATTGTTTACAATTATTGCAGATGAATCAAAAATATTTCCGTTAAAACAAAATTCAGGTCAGCTAAAAATAGCGTATACAAAAGACTGTGGGGATTTGCCTATATCCAAGGAATATGCCACGTGCTTTACTGATTTTATTGAAGGGCTGTCTGCAAAATATCAGGTAAATGAAATTAATCAGTCTGACTTCGATTTTCAAAAATCACGTGAGTGTTTTTTAAAACTATTGTATGGTAATATGTCTGTCTCACTTCCAATGATAGTCAGGTTAATGACGGGCTCCAAAATGTCCAACAAATTAAAGGACTATTTAAATGAAGAGGAGAAAAGAGAAGAATGTCTTGCCCAACTCGATAAGTTGATGGCAGAATACGATATTTTACTGACCCCTGTAACAGCCACAGCGGCATTTTTGCATAAAAGTCCGGTAAAAACCCTTGGCCATCAGGCAATATATGATGATATTTTAGTTGATGATACAAAAGTACCTTATTCTGTAGCGAATATGGGATACACGACACCTTTTTCACTTACCGCAAACCCTATAATTGTAATACCAATAGGAAAAACGCCAAAAGGACTGCCTCTTGGCCTACAAGTAGTCGGGAGAAGAATGCATGAGTATGATTTACTTAAATATGCAGGAATAATAGCGCAATGAAACATAAATTAAACATGTTGGAACCTGCCATTAAAATATTTCGTGTTATTTTTGTTTTTAGTGTATTTTCTGTTATCCTTTATGTATGCAGGTATAGGGAATTAGCAATTCTATTTTTGGGAATTATATTGTTTTTGTTACTAATCATAATTATCGGTGTTGCAATTGAATTAAAACAAGATAATTATCTTGTAAATAGGCATTATCAGTTAAGAAATGAAGCTAAGAGACTTGGTAAATGCTATGAATGTGAGTATTGCGGGGCAAGGTTTGTTGAGAAATCAAGCTTTTGCCCTATATGCGGAAAAACGTTAAAAACATGACAGTCGTTTTATTGACAGTCATGTTTTTTAGTTCGCCTGTGGGCGGTGATGATGGTGTAGCTGTGTGCATTTATGGTAAATTCACAGTTATCCGAGGTGATGTACCAGTTTTTACCCTTTCGTGTGATGCTGGCCTTTGGGGCCTTAATTTTACCACGACACCATCCCACCACATCAGCTGTGTCTAAATGCAGATTTTTTAGAATCCTTTCAGTACCTAAATCTGTGGTATGAAGCTTATCCAAATTTGAAAGCAGGAGTTCAGAACTACAGCCATCGTCAGATAGGGTTTGTGGTTCTGGGGATGGCTTCAATTTAGACAGTGCTTCTGTTATCAGCATTTTTGAAATATACATTGCTTTTAATCGGTTTCGCAGAAGAGTATTATGCGAATTCCCCTCAGGGAACTTTTCAAGTGCTTTTTCGCACTTGTGAATTATAGAATTAATGGCACGGAGCGCCTCTGTCAAATCTTCTATTGTGTAATTTACCATAGCGTTTTTACCTCAATTGATTATTATTGGATGCTTTCATTAAGTAGGGTTTTCAGATATTCCAGCAAACCGATTGACAAATCGTCCGGAGCCAGATTCATGTCATTTTTAAACCATTCCTTCAAAACAGTGATGCTGACAGCATATTTTACAGAAGAAAAGTAACTGTCGTACCTGTTTTCTTGATGTTCAAAATATAGTTTTTCAATAGGAGCGAGAATTTTCTCAATTGATTCATTAATAATAAAGTCCTTGTTTGCCAAGAATATTATTCTTATAATAGTTGGGTTAACATACCAGAATCTCAGAAAAGGTACCAGAAAGGTTTTTGCTGCCATTTTTTGAGCATCTGAGTACTCCTTCAAATAAACCAGTAAATCTCTAAATTTGTCGTCACACTTTTTTCGCAATATGTCATCAATTGTATCGTAGTGTCTGTAAAAAGTCACTCGTCCAACTTTCGCTTTTTTACAGATATCTGTTATTCTTATCTTTTCATAAGGTAATTTTGTCATTAACTGCTCAAGAGCTTCATAAATCCATTGGCTGCTTTCTCTTGAACGCTTGTCGTCAGAAATATGATACATTTTTACTTCTCCTGTTCCACATTGCTTCAAAATGTGGATAATTAGATACATATATGATATCATTTCAATAAATAAAGTACAAGTGTATCTTAATTATTTGTAGTAGCATATTGAAAGGGAGAAAAAACTTATGAAAAACATGATTACAAAAATCTTTCCTAAAAATATTAATAATGATTACAAGGGTTATGGGATTGCTGTTTATGTATTTGTTATTTATTCGCTTATAAGTACTGTGAGAAGCTGTATCCACTTTTTTTTACCCGATGGCGGAGCGGGAAGTATTGCTCATATTGACTTGTCACAAGGTGGGAAGAATATTATTTTCGTTTTTGCACTTTGGGGTTCAAGTCAACTAATTTTATCATTCGTCCAATTACTGGTTAGTATAAGGTATAAATCTCTGCTTCCTTTTATGTATATTTTATTATTCCTTGAATATTGTTTCAGGGTATTGCTTGGCGTAATGAAGCCACTTGTTTTCGAAGCCAATGCCGGAACACCGCCGGGGGGATATCTGGATAAAGTCATGATTCCCCTTGCGCTGATTATGTTAATTTTGAGCTTAATGCCAAAAAAATGTGAAACTAAGTAAATAGGGATTTTCATTTCTCCATTATTATTTACCATTTAGTTATTTATAATAAAAAAGTTGTAACATTGTATCTGCGGTAGTAAAATGTTTCTATATAAGTAATTAAAAGGATGAATATTTGCAGACAAAAGTTGTCGCTGGCATACATGAAATTTCGGGTTAGTATATATTGGGGGGAAGAAAATGAAAAAGTGTTGTTTTATACTGGTTCTGTCATTAATTTTTACATTGATGGCTTCTGTTGGTTTTGTATCAGCTGCAGACACGGGGGCTGTTACGGTTGACTTTGACACAGCAGGTATTACTTCAGTGGGCCAAATAATCACCGCAACAGTCAAAGTAAGTGAAATCACAAACTTTGCAGGGTATCAGATTAACATGACTTATAATCCTGCTATTTTGCAGCCCGTAAAGGTATCGGCAGAAGGTACGGTTTCTGCTTATGGGACAAGTACAGTGCCCGATAATGGAACCCTTTTAAAAAATGACAACTTCATACCATTTGGAGTAGCTACAAATGACTTGAATAAAGGAATTCTAAATTTTGGAAAGGCATATCTTGGACTTGATACATATAGAAAAAGTGGAATGACTGAAAGAACAGGGTCGGCAGCAGTAATAAAATTCAAGGTATTGCAGGTGAATAGTACAAGCATTGCGTTCGATCAAACGCCCACCATGCCGGGTGCTGATAAAGGCGTTAGTATTTATGATTGGGATAACAAAGAGGTAAGAGAGTGTACGATAATACAACCTGAACAACTGTCTGCCTCCGAAGCTATAATGTATGGTGATGTTGATGGAAGCAATATAATCGACGCTATAGATTATTCATTAATGAAACAGTATTTGCTGGGCAAGATTAGCGATTTTCCTGCTACAAACGGCAGACTGGCTGCTGACGTTGATGGAGATGGTCAAATAACCGCACTGGATTTTTCATTAATCAAGAAATACTTGCTGGGGATTATTAATAGTTTCCCTGTAATGGGAAGTAATTCGAGATATTAATAAAGAAGGCAAAATAGTAAGAACAAGGGGGATTTAATAATGTTAAGAAGTAAGTGGAAGCTATTATTAGCTTTGGTTATTTCACTCATCTGCAATACATTTGCAGCGGCCGGCTTTCAAACTGTTCGGGCAGAAGTTTTACCACCCAGTTATAAAATATATGGATACGTTATACCCGAAGCTGAAGGTTCTAAGGCCGGATTTACAGTTACCCTTCAAGGAACGGGCAAGACTGCAACAACTGATTCAGATGGGTATTTCTATATAGCGGGCATTAATACTACGGCTACTAACCTTAGCTTGAACATATCGAAGAATCAATATCTGTCAAGAATAATTCAAATAGGCAATATCTCAGACAGCCTTCAAATTAGCACACCTGAAGCTCCTATTAATATGTGGGCAGGTGATATAAATCAGGATGGATTCATAAATACGTTGGATGCAGCCGAAATCACCAAATCCTTTAACAGCTCCTCAGGTGATGGAAGATACCAAGCTCTTCACGACCTTAACAAGGACAATGTAGTCAACATGAGCGATATATTAATTGTAGCAAACCATTTTAACACTACAAGTGCAAGTTACCCTACAATTACTCCAGTACCAATACGACACAGTTTCATAGTTAATGATGAGGCAAGGTCGCAATTGCATTTTGTGGATCAGAACGATTCTACAAAAAACTGGAACATAAGCTTGCCTTATCGTTGCCGAGATTACCAGCTGATAGGCAATCAGCAGCTATTACTAAGTGGAGGCGACGGATACTATATCTATAATTTGGCTACCAAAAAGCTGCTCAAGGAATTTCATAATTCGGCATATGCAAATACCCAATCAGTCAGAAGGACAACTGATGGACATACATTCATTGGCTGCACCAATAGTGCCAATAACGGATTTGTAATAACTGAGCTGGATGCAAATGATAAGGCAGTTAAAACAGCGACATTCAGCGGGCTAAGAGATTTAAGACTAATGAGGTTTTCTTCTAAAAACACATTACTTTTTGGAGGGGCCAATACGGCGGTTGAAGCAGATATGACAGGTAAAATCTACAGGAAGATATCTATTCCTAATACAACTAATGTTTATCAGATACTTGAACGTCCTAATGGAGAACTGCTAATATCCAACGGATACAGTGTATATGCAGGTATTTTTGATGTAAATGGAAATCTGGTTAAGAAGTTTGGCGGAAATCCTGCACCTGAAAGCAATCTGAATTACAATTTCTTTGGAGGAATTCAGGTTTTGAAGAATGGAAATATTGTCATAAGCAATTGGACAGGGCATAATTCAGGAGACAGCTCAAACGGAGTTCAGCTTTTGGAGTTTACTTCAAAGGGAGATCTTGTGTGGTCATGGAAAGACCCAACCACAACAGGGTCAGTACATGGAGTTATTGTGATGGATGGAGTTGATACAAATAAATTCTATGATGACAGAACAGGAGTTTTACAACCTGTGAATTGATTTTCTACAAACCATACAAACCGGAGGCAGGGCATGATAGAAGTAAAGAATCTATCTAAATATTATGGTGAATTTCAAGCTTTAAAGAATATTAGCTTTTCAATTAAAAAATCGAGTATTGTTGGTTTGATAGGCAGTAACGGAGCTGGAAAAACCACCATAATAAAGAATGTGGTAAAACTGCTTGAACCTGATTCGGGAGAAATTCTGTTAGATGGTAAGAATATATCTAAGCTGAGTGAATATCCCGTTTCATATATCCCTGACGAACCGGTTTATTTTGAAGAGCTTACTTTATATGAAAATTTACTGTTTCTGTGTAAAATTTATAAGTCAGACAAAAATAAAATATTAGAATTATCCGATAGATTTAAAATTTCAGAGTACTTTAATAATTTCCCTTCACAATTATCAAAAGGGAATCAACAGAAAATGATGATAGTTTTTTCTATTCTTAGAGGTTTTGATTTATTAATTGCTGATGAGCCTTTTAATGGATTAGATCCTGAACAAATTAATGAGTTTAAGAATTTGCTGATATCATTAAGAGATGAGGGAAAAACTATTTTGCTTTCTACACATATGTTGGATTTAGCAGAAACAATTTGTGACTCCTTTATTTTTATTAATAGAGGTATGCTGGTAGCTGAAGGTACTAAAAAGGAATTACTGGATTTAAGCAAATCTTCAAAGAATTCTTTGGAGAGTATCTTTATTGATTTAGTTAATCAAAGAGGTCACATATGACATTAATGCTATTTAAAGAAAAATTCAGATTATTTTTAACCTTTAGTCGGAATCTATGGTATTTCTATTTTATACCGATTTTAGCCATTGGTACGTTATCATATCTTAAAATAGAACTTTCATTGAACTCAGTGAATCCTTTACTGGTAAAGACATTAGTAGCAAGTTTTTTACTGTATAAGGTCTTTGAATATCTTCCTTCAGTAAGAATTTCCGGGCCAATTATTTTTATGACCCTTAATACTAATCAAATTCATCGCTTGATTAAGCAAAAATATGTAGCCATTATTATAAAATGTATTTTAATGTGTTTGACAATAATGCTTATTCAAGAGACAGAGTGGAATACTTATGTACAGTATTTTTTATTAATTTATTCGTATTTTCTAATATCTGTAAGCGGATATTTTATTTCTTGGATAAGGTATAACGGCGACTTTAAAAATTACATTTTTTTAGTTAGTTCCTATTTAGTATTAATGATTTTATTATTTGTTAACCAAACTATTATAATTTCTATTATAGGAACTGTTTTGTTAATTTATGAAATTTATTATTTAGTACATAAACTAAAGATTAACTGGGACAAATATTATAGTGATATGAAAATTTCATATCTTGCACAAATTAATGCCTGTAAAAATGATATGGCAAGAATGCAGATGCTTTCTTTAACATACAATCAAAAAAAGTCCTACAATAAAACTTCTATTACACTATTAAAAAAAGCTGATAATACCAAGCAAATACTATTTGTAAAAGCGATGCTGGTTATATTCAGAAAATCAAAAATAGAATTTCTATATTCATTTGCACTATTTATTTTGGGAGTCTTTTTTTTAGAAGAGAACAAATATTTATATGTATTTTTATATACTATAGGAATTACAAGTTTACTTAATATATTTAAAAAACCTATAATTCAAATCATGGATAAAAAGAGCAAGGGATTATATATCCCGATTTCTGATAAATATATAACTAATTCAACATTGGGAATAACTTATGTTGCTGTCAATATAGTACTATTTACAACAGCTTTTTTTACAAAACTGGCGCTGCCAGAATTTGCTTCCCTTTTAATAGTAGTCAATGTACTTATAATAATTTCACTTAAATATTTGGCCGTGAAGAAGAATACAGCAATCAAATATATAGAACCAATAATTCTTTTGATTATATTTGCTACAATATATTTGTAAATCAGTAGATAAAACCAACAATTTTATTGACTATGGTTAACCTAAACTATATTATTTTGATAGTATTATAAATAAGATGTGTATTGCCTCATTGACTACAAACAAAGATTTTCTGTGGATACTGGCAATTTAAAAGGATGCAAATATGAAAGTTGATGGTACAAAAAAACTAATTGCAGTATTTTTAAGTTTTTCATTTGGGTTGCCATTAGTATGTGTTTTGTTGACGAAAAATTTCGTAATGTTTAAATCAGGTTGCTTTTACTTTATTTTGTATGGAGTAGAGGCGATGACACCGTCAATTGCGGCAATTATAACAACAATGATATTTACTCGAAGCAGCGGCATAAAGTCCCTATTCAAAAAGTGTTATTGTGAAAATATTAAAATAGGATATTGGGGCTTAGCATTGATATTGCCAATAACTGTTCTATTTATCACAAAATTATCAGTACTGCTTTTTATTGATGTATCTTTTATAAAAATAATTACACCAATGCAAATCGTAATAATTTTGTGGGCGTTAATTGCTGAAGAACTTGGTTGGAGAGGTTTTTTACAAAATGAATTGAATAAGTATTTCGGCTATATAACTACTCCAATCATATTAGGTATAATATGGTCGCTTTGGCACTATCATTTCATTTTAGCAGGAGTATTCTCTGCACCTATGATTCTGTTTATGATTGGATGCATAGAGGATAGTGTTGCATACTTCTGGATTACAAAAAAATCTGATGGGAATATTATCCCAGCCTCAATTTGGCATTTTACGGGTAACCTTTTCTTTAATTTATTTATGATAAACCCTGAGTATAACCAAGGGAGTATAATTCCGTATTTATTGTTTGTAATTTATTCAAGCATAATGGCTGTGGGCATGTCAATTTGGGGAGTTTTAACTACTAAACAGAAAAATAGAATTAATTATAGAAGGAGACAATAATGGTTTTACTAATAGTTGATACACAAAAGCTGATAACAAATAAGGAATTATATGAATTTGATATGTTTGTATCTAATGTGAAAAAAATAATACAAGCGGCTAGAGAAAATAGTATTGAAGTAATATATGTGCGTCATGATGATGGAGCAGGAAATGCACTAACAAAAGGAACAGATGGGTTTGAAATATATGAAGGGTTTCAGCCAATAAATGATGAAAAAATATTCGATAAAAATGTAAATAGTGCTTTTAGAGAGACAGGCTTATTAGAATATTTAATAAGCAAGGATGAAAAAGATATAATTGTTGCAGGACTTCAAACAGATTACTGTATTGATGCTACTATAAAATGCGGATTTGAGCATGGATTTAATATGATAATTCCGGCATATACAAACACAACTGTGAATAATAAATTTATGTCAGCAGAACAAAGCTACAGATATCATAATGAACATATGTGGAATGGAAGATATGCAGAATGTATTTCTTTAGATGAAACAATTGAAAGAATGAAAAGCAGTCAGAAATTAGTGGCTTTTAACCGCTAATTCCCGGCTGCTTTTTAATAAAATATGCCGACAAATAGATAAAACCTCAATATGTACATATTAAACAGTGAAAGTTCTTATATAACAAAATAGCTGGTTTTTATAAAATATGCATTAATTTAGTCGGGGCGATGCAGGAGCATATTGCTACACCTCTTATAATAATTTATACAACTTAAGTAGGGTAGGAGGTATACTGACAACCACCTGAACAGCCGCTGCCACAATGAGTTCTGCAGCCGGTTGCGCAATTGAGAGCACAAGTTGCTGTACATCCTGAATAACAGTAAGCTTTTACATCCTTCTGGGCATTCTTGATTTTCTTTGCTGAAAACAAATATTTCATGATATCACCTCCTTAAATGAATTTTTCCTATAAGGCTATCAGTCCGTGTGAATTTAGCTGGTGTAGCTTGCACTCACACAATTTCCACCGCAAAAATTAAAGCAAGTGACGGTACAGTTATAACCGCAGCCGTGTACTATTTTATTGTTTATGTTATTTTTTACGGAGAACAAGTATTTCATATTAATCACCCCTTATTAGTTTAATAATTACGTGGTCTATCTGTCGGCATAAATTTAGCATATTTAAAATACTAATTATTATTGAACTCTAAAAAAAATTCATTTGTGAGGAAGTCAATATGCCAGTTGCCATTTTTCACTGTTTTCCAGTTGTATTTCTCATACATTTCATCCCACCATACCTGTAGTTTTCGTTTCGTTTCTCCTATATCCTTAACAACTTTTTCGTACAACTCATTTTTTGCTTCCTGTATATTTGATTTATTACTAAAAGAAATCAGCAATTCCTCTAATCCAAGGATCCTTTCATGAAGCTCTTGGACTTTGTTCTTTTCTTCTTGTGTAACTAAACCAACCTTCTCATTAATCATTTGCAGCACTTCCTTTCATCAATAATTTATCCAGAGGGTCCATATAGTATATTTCCTGAAGAATATTTTCAAACTCAACTGAGGAGTTTTTCCTGATAAGCTTTTGAAGCTCCATGGATTTCTTTCTTTCAATATGACTTATCAAGCATTGAATTTTGGACGGGGTATTAATTTCATTGGTCATTTTCATGTTTAGATACTTGCATCTTCTGCAATTATATACATCACAGGCACTGCATATAGGTGCATTTTCAAGTTCCAGCAGCTGTGGATTTTTTATATGTATACCCTCTTCCAGTGTACCGACAAAATTATCCGGGTCATCAAAATAGAATGCAGGACATACATAAATTTTACCGTTGGGTGCAAGGGCGAAACTAAGTTCACCTGCTTCACAGTTTCTCATTGATTTAAGTTCCCATAAATCTGTCAGAACGTTTAATTCAAGTGAGTCTCCGCTTTTATATGTTTGTGCTATAAATGGAATAAGTATGTCCAATTGACTGCCATAGGCTTTTGTTTCTTCATCACTCCAATGTTCAATACCTTCAAGAATAAGGTTTATCCTTTGATTTTTACCGGACAGGTTTACTACAAAATCGAATAGGTTCTTAATGTTATCTTTATTAACTATTAGTATCGCTATGTGGGATTCTTCGGATTTGGTTATTTCATTGTCATGAACCGGTATAATAGCATCAGAGCAGGAACTGGCGCTGTCAATGTATAAATCAGTATTTATTGATTTACCCTCCACATAGTCGGGCTTTCCCAGCATTACAGGTAAAAAGTCATTCTTTTGGCAGAACACAATTCCTTTTTCAAAAATATCCTGAGGCATAACCTCATGTGTTTCTTTGGTATTTCTATAAGAACAGTGGGGTGTAATAATATCTGAGGTAATAAACTGCATGTACTTTGCGGATAAATCGTTTTGAGCTTGCATACCTCGGGTAAGTTCTACTTTTTTTCTTTCTGACATAATTCCTGTAGTTTTTTCAAACTTATCCCAGAAATATTTGCAGCCTCTTACAGTTGCTTTATGTAGCTTGCAGTTATATGTCGCCCTTTGATATATTGTTGACGTATCGGCCATATCATAGTTACAACCCTGGCACCAGGCGCATCCGCTAGCAACTTTGCAGTCAACACATTCCGGTTTGCTTTGTGACTTAAGGCTTAATGCAAGAAAGGGTCTTATCTTATCATAATCAATCCCATTATTTATGTCTCCAATTATGATACCCTTACGGTTACTCAGGCTGAAATCGTAAAATCTGATACATGGAAAGAAGTTGCCTTTGCAATCAATTGCCAGCATCCTGCCGGCACCACAAAAATTTTTGGTTTTATCATCATCTGTCAGTGGATGCCCGATGTTGGGATCAAAGAAACGTACAGAATATTTACTCCACATTTTATTTTCAATTACATAATCGGCAAGCTCTTTTAGCTGTTTCTCAATGATTTCATCATCGCCTTCCTCCCAAACATCCTCGAATACAACATTTGCCGCAACGATTTTTATGCCTATATCCCAGAGGCTTATAATACTATCCTTTAAATAAGGGAGGTCATCATGAGAAAATGTAGCTTTTGTACTGCTATTAGGAAACTGTTTAAGCCAGAGTGGTACATTTTTTACTATATCATCATAAGAACCGCTGCCGTTGGGCTTTACCCTTTGAAGATCATGTTTGAGTTTATTTCCGTCAACACTCATACCTATTGATAAATGGTTTTTATTTTTGTTAATATATTGCTGAACCTTGTCCGTGTGATAAAGGAGTCCGTTTGTGGAAAAGCTGAATCTGTAACTGTTAAACCATGGATGATCCAAGTTATACATTTGCTCCTTTATGTAATCACATATTTTATCAATGAGTTCAATTTCCATAAAGGGCTCTCCACCAATAAAGTCCCATGCCACGGATTGCTCCGGAAATTCTTTGCGATTTGATAGGATATAGTCTACAGCTGCTTTCGCAGTCTCAAAAGACATTTTTGTTTTGCTGTTTTTACCTGTCATGTAGCAGTATTTACACGCAAGATTGCAGTCCTCGGTAACACAAAATGTAATTGATTTTGAAGTGCCTTCATTCCATACAGGAGAAAGCTTGCCCATCATTATTGTTTCATTATTCAAGATTACCACTCCTCACACAATTGAATTTAATATAAGTATGCTTTTTATTTTTTCAATGCTTAAATTCCCCATATTTAGCCTGATATTGGCTATATGTCCGGTAATGTATGCTGCAGACATGCTTGTGCCGACGGCGTCCTTTAAATCCTTTCCGTGACAGCCTTGTATTTCTGGAGCATTAAGCGGTGCATAAAAGAAGTCGTCTCTATAGCTGTAGTGCGTTATGTCTTTGAAATTATCTCCTTTTACACCAAACACCCCTTTTACATAAGCAGGGTATGATATATTCCCTTGATTATTGACAGCAGCAACCAAGGAAATATTTTGCCGTCCTGCTTCTTTAGTTATCTTTCTTATGTATCTTTTATATTTCCATTTTGTAGTGCCGAGACTCATATGAATGATATCCGGTTGGTAATCAAAGGCTCTGCTCATGGCATAAAGTAATACCCTTCCGTCTGTTGAAATGTTGTCGTTTAGTATGTTTATGCTTATAAACTCCACATTGCTGCATATATGCCTTATGATTAATGACACTATGGTTCCATGTTGATACTTTGTTTTTATATTAGGATATTCGGTAATGTATCCATTAGTATTTATCATAAATCCGGTGGAAACTGATACATTTTTGTCTAATTCTGAAATAGTCGTGTCGATGCCGCTATCAATTACTGCAACTCTAATAGGCTTTTTTTGAATTTGCATAGTAAATCACCTCCTTCGTATTTTATTTGAAGCCTTAAACTCAGATTCATATTGATATCTATATAATTAGTTTTCTCTAATAAGTATGTGTGTACATTGGACGGATATTTTAGCTAATTCTCATGGGTTTACTTACATATTAATCCTATAAAGATTTGTTTTAACGCTTTTATTTGATATACTATATAATGTAATAAAAGATTTATATATACAAATAAGGTTAATTTTGGAATGCAAGATTAATTTAACATGAAAAATCTTATATGAGAAGTGAAATTAAGTGACCATAAATTGACCTTGAATTGACCAGAAACATACAGGGGTGAGTATGATGATATACGAAAAGCTGTTATATGGCGATTTAGTAAAGTTTATTGTAGAATTTCAGAATCAGAACGGGAGAAATATACAATATAATAACTTCTTGTTTGAGATGGGTAACTGGAGTGCTGACCCCGGGTTTAATGCTGAATCAAACGATCAGTTCAGCAAAATTGTAAATAATAGTAAAAAACCTGTAAATGCTTACTATAAGTATAACGATAAGATTATCCGACATTTATGCAGCATTGTGGATAACGATGTTTCCATATTTCCGATTGATATTCAAAAACGAAATGAACTAATGAGCGTTATAGTTGAAAGGTTTTTTAAAAACGCAAATAGTAATAATAAATATGAAAAAATTAAAGAATATTATTCTAATAAAGATTTTGAAAATTTTATGATAGCGGTTTTTGATTTTGCTCATTTTAATAGCGTTAATTATTTTAATGATAAACGTAAGAAAGAATATAGTTTGAATGAGGAATCTAAGGATATAAACGGACAGGGTTACTTGGAGCAGACAAATGATTGTTGTAATTTATTTTCTGAAGGCAAACCTGAGAAGTTAACTGATAACAATATTAAAGCTCCGGGAGTAAATGATAATGAACCAGAAAAGTATTCAGCTGCTAAAGCTAAAAGAAATTTTAGTATTTTTAATGTTAAGAAAAAAAATGTATCAAACATAGCTAAATTAACATTAGTCATCATAATAGGTATTTTTTTATTTATAAGCAGAAATGCAGGTGATCCTCAAGAATCACCTGCAGCTAAGGAACCAAAACTTGATTCAACCCAACTTCATGTACATGTGAATGATGAAATGGATTCAGACATTAGTCCTCCTGTTAATAATAAAAAGGAACAGGATACAGCAAAAAATATTTCAGTAAATAAGGACGGAAGAATAACACAAAATAATTCAGGCTTAAGTGCTGTAACCTCTAAAGACAAGAAAGTAAAAAAGCAAGGTACTAAAAAAAATCAAGAAAAGAAAGTAGAGGAGGAACATAAGCTGACTGTAAAAAAAGGAGAGAACAAATCACAAAATAATTCAGAAAGTGAAAAGAAGGATATAGCAGCTGGAACTAATATAACAATTAATGGTAGCGGTGTATTTGTTATAGGGGATAAAAATATAGTAAATGTACACTAATTACTTTTGTATCGGGGGAAGAAATAATGCTACAAAAACGATTTAAAATTTTTTTGTTTATATTGGTAATAATTAGTTATCCTCTAATGAGGATAGATATTGCGCAATGTCAAAATAATAAAGTTGAAGTTAATGAAAAGATGAATAAAAGTATTATACCTAAAGTTGTTAATGGTGTTACTTTTATTCCTATTAAAAATTTTTATGAAACCCTTGGGTGGAATGTTTTCTGGAACGCACAAAATAATGCAGTTACAGTTGAAAATAATAAACAAAAAACAGTGTTCAAGATAGGCAGTAGCACAGTGTTGGTGGATTGTTGTTATAAAATTCAACTTGAGGCACCTGTAGCTCTTATAAACAACAGAGCGTATGTTTGCAGTACATTTATTACTGGAGAATTTGGTCTTAAAGTAGTATGGGATAAAGGAAATAATACATTAATAGTATCCGATGGTGAAAAGAAAAAAGTGGAAACAGGTGGTAAAGGAAATGTCGTTATAGTTTCTGATGGACTTATTGTTAGTATATATGAACCCTATGGTATTGACACAGTTCAGGATATGATAAGTCATGCAGATATGCTGCTCTATGGAGGAAATCAGGAAGAAGCTTTACAAAGATATAGGGAGATTATTGATAATATATCAGAAACACAAAGTCCCAAAACATATGCCCATATACTAAGTAGTATGGGAAATGCATTTAGCACTTTGGCGGAGACGAAGGATGTAAAGACAAATCTTAATAAAGCCATAGAGTTTTACCATAAAGCTTTGAGCATATACAACAATAATATAGTTGTAGACTGCCAAAGCTTATATAATAATCTTGGACTTGCCTATGCCAATTTATATAAAGTAACATATGAAAAAACCTATCTTCTTCATGCCCTTGATATGTTTGATGAAGCAGCAAAGTTTGAGATGTCAGACGAAAACATTCTCTGTAAAGCTGCAATAGAATGTAATAAAGCAAAAGTGCTCATCGCTCTTGGGAATAAGGAAGCGGCAAGACCATTACTAATTGATGCAATGGGTGAATATGAAAATCAAACGAAGGCCTGCAGCATTGATTCTAGTCCATATAAGTGGGCTGATTTAATGTTGAAGCTTGGTAATTTGTATTTAGATTTTTCTTTAATTGACGATTCTGAAAAAAATCTATTGAAAGCTAAATGCATTTTTGAGGAAGCTCTGGAAGTGAGAAATTTGGAAAGCTATCCGATGGATTATGCCAATATACACAAATCGCTAGGAGAAGTCTATACATATCTTTTTAACATAAAATCCAGACATGACTATCTTGTTAATGCTATTGAAGAATACAACGAAAGTATAAAGATTTACGCTAGCGATACTTCTTCTGTGAAATACGCTTGGGCTAATTATAAAATGGGAATTTTATACATGTGGTTGGGGAATACGGAGGAGAAAACCAAAAATCGAATAAAGGCAAAGGAATTGTTTGAAAAAGCAGCTATAGTATTTAACAAAACAGATTATGCTGAGTTAAATAGGCTATTACAGGAAAATATTACAATTTAAAACTAAAGAGAAGCTTATGAGGAGGAAATGAATCAATGAGATATTCCAAATTTAAAATATTTGCAGTTGTAATTTTTGTTTTTTTATTTAAAGTAAGTGTTTGTAAGGCTTACACAGAGATACATAATGTAGAAGTAAATGGCACCCCTATAATGTTTAAAACATATTCTTGCATGGTTAAGAATACTGTATTTATTCCGGTTAAAGAATCTCTTAATCTTTTCGGGTTTGAAGTCAAGTGGGATGGTAAAACTAAATCTGTTATAGCAGTCAAACAAAAAAAAGAAATAGTAATTGGAACCGAAAGTAAAGATGCTAAATTAAATGGGAGGCATTTGTTTCTTTCGGCAGATACATTTATTGTACAAGGGAAGATGTTTGTTCCACTAGATTTTTTGGATAATTGTATCGATATGCAGACTTTTTGGAATGAAAAGAAACGACTAATAGAAATTTGGAGTAAGGGTGAAGGGGATATAAGGCTTTCAGCAAATGACAGTATTGTATTAATTGGGAATGAAAATATTGCAGATGTCTGTACAATTCTTAGTCCTAAAAAGTTAAAAGGTGAGATGGAGGTTGCAGGGAAACTTTTAGAAAGCAACAATATAATGGGTGCGTTATATAAATATGATGAAATATTAAAGAGTGTTTCAAGCACAAAAAATCCACTGGAATATGGTCAGATAAAAATCAATATGAGCAGAGCATATTTGCTTCTGGCTGAGATTGTAAACAAGGAAGAAAATTTGCTTAAAGCCATAGCATTGGATGAGGAAGCATTAAAAGTATGTTCCGAGGATAAATACAGAGAAATATACGGAGGTGCTCAGATGTATCTGGGAATTGGTTATGAGAAACTTGCAATGGTAAGGGATGCCGAAAAAAACCTTTTGTACTCTCTGGATGCCTCTAGTAAAGCTCTTAAGATATATACTTCTGAAAAATATCCGGAGCAGTATGTAAATTTACAATATTTAACGGGAAATGCATATGTAACAATGAATTATGTAATGTACAGCAAAGATAATCTTATGAGAGCAAACAGTGCATATGAAGAAGCTTTGAAATTTATTAATAAAGAGCGAAACTCCTTTGACTTTGCGAAGATTAAAAATGGCATAGCAAACGTATTTTATAGTTTAACGGATGAGAAGGATTTAATCGGAAATACTCACAAGGCAATAGAGTCTCTTAATCAGGCTTTGCAGGCATTGGATGCTGACCAAAATTCATACTATTATAAAGCAATGATTGGCAATTTGGGAGCATGTTATATGAAATTGGCAGAAATAGAAGATACTGAAGAAAACCTTACTAAAGCAATAAACATATTTAATAGAATTTTAAATGGTGACAAGAGTAATACATTTAAATTGGCTATGAATTATACTAGAATAGGAAAAGCATATAATGAGTTAAGTGAAGTTAAGGATACTCAGGAAAACCTGAATAAATCTCTAGGTGCATACAAGAAAGCTTTAGAGACGATTACAATTACCCGATATCCTCGATTGTCTGCAGACATTAATCTATGTATTGCCAATTCCTATAATGGGTTGGCTATAGTCCGGGATAAGGAGAAAAATATCAATGAATCCTTGAGTGCACTGCAGGAGGCTTTAAAGGTTTTCACCATTAAGAAATATCCCTTTGATTATGCAGCGGCTAAGTTGGCAATGGGGACGTCTTACATGAGTTTGTGGGAGATTGCCGAGCCGGTAAAAAATTTATCCTGTGCTATAGAAAGTTTTAAGGAGGCTCTTTTGGTGTTTACACCTGAGAAATATCCTTATCAATATGCTGGTACATATAATAACATTGGTAATGCATGCTATTGTTTATGCACTGTAAAGAACAATGATGAAAGTGCTTTGGAAGGCATTAATGCTTTTGAAAAGGCTCTCGGAATTTATACATTTGAAAAATATCCTGTCAGATTTGGACTGGCTCATAATAATTTGGGGAATATTTATTTGTTTTTGGCAGAACTAAAGGAACAGAATTACAACCTGCTTATGGCTCAGAAAGAATATGAGTCGGCATTAAATATTTTAACTATGGAAACATATCCCATGAATTTTGCAATAGCAAAATATAATTTAGGAACTGTTTTTCAAAAGAGCTTTGAAATAAGTAAAGATGAAGAAAATCTGACTAAGGCAATAGACGCATATAAAGAAGTTCTGAAAATATGTACACTTGACGGTTATCCGCTATACTATGCAAAAGCACAGATATCTTTAGGTGATGCTTATTCTGATTTTGCTATAGTAGGCCATGATGATTATTTCAGTAAAGCTTTTGAGGCATATAGGGAAGCAATGAAAGTTATTACAGCTGAAAATGATCCTTTGGACTATGCTATGGTACTGAAAGGACAAGCTAAAATATATAAATATATAGGAGCAAGTACAGGCTCTGAAGATAACTTGAAGAAAGCTATTACAGCTTTTGAAAACATTCTTCGGATATGTACAATAGAGAAGTATCCTGTTTACTATGGCGAGGTAGAAAATGATATGGGGCTGGTATATGTAGAATTAGCAAAGCTAAAAACTCCTGAAATAAATGCTTCAGAGGCAATAAAATGTTTTGATGAGGCATTGAAGATTTATAAAGAAAGTGAAAATCCATCAAAATATCAGGATATAATGAAAAATAAGAATATTTCGCAAAAACTTTTAAGATGTCATTAATAGATGGATGCTTCAAGCATTCATTAGTAAATAATGCTTACATTACTACTCTCGATAGAACATGCTAGGCAGCTGTGGTTATATAAAGAAGGGGTATTGTCAACTAGAATTAATTTGCTGGTTGACAATACCCCTTCTTTTTGGTACTTTTATCCTAGCCAACATCAAAAATTAGTCTTACGTGAAATACAAGGAGATTTTGAAAATGAATATGTTGCAACACATAAAGAATGATATTTTAACCGGAAGGTTGATTGATAAAGAGCAGGCACTTACTTTAACGAATGTCCCTTTGGATGAATTATGTATAGCTGCAAATGAGATTAGGGAATTTTTTTGCGGAAAGAATTTCGACATTTGCACCATTGTAAACGGGAAAAGCGGAAGATGCTCGGAGAACTGCAAATACTGCGCTCAATCATCTTTTTACAGGACAAAAGTTGACGAATACCCATTGCAAGATACAAATGAGCTTGTTGCACAGGCAAAAAACATTGCTGACCTTGGAGTATTACGCTATTCTATAGTAACCTCGGGTAAAAGTCTTAACAATGATGAGCTTGATAAGGCTTGCGAAAGTATAAAAGCAATTAAAGAGAATACAAACATATCGGTATGTGTTTCATTTGGCCTATTAAACGAAGCCCAGTATAAAAAATTAAAAACTGCCGGAGTGGAACGAATACATAATAACTTAGAAACCTCCCGTAATTATTTTCCAAAGGTATGCACTACCCATGACTATGACGATAAAATATCGGCAATCAAGGCTGCAAAAAAAGCAGGGCTTAGCGTGTGCAGCGGTGGGATTATGGGCCTTGATGAGAGCATGGAAGACAGAATAGATATGGCATTGGCACTTCGTGAGCTTGGAATTGACTCTATACCTGTTAATATGTTAAACCCTATTTCAGGCACACCGTACGAAAAAAACGAAATCCTCACAAATAATGAAATGTGCAGGACTGTTGCAATTTTTCGCTTAATCCTGCCAACTGCCTTTATTCGTCTGGCAGGTGGGAGAGGACTACTTCCTGATAAAGGCAGGAGATGTTTGATTTCTGGAGCAAATGCAATGATTTCAGGGGATATGCTTACGACATCAGGTATTTCAATTGAAAATGATATGAAAATGATTGAAGAACTTGGATATAAAACTCCCTTAATAGTATACTAATGACAGCTATCACAGACTATAAAATGATAAATAAATTTATGATACAATTAACTTTTAAATATGTGACCGGGAGTAATTATATGAAGAATGTTTTGTTAGTAGAGGATGATACGACCTTGGCCTTTGGCATTGAATATACATTAAAAAATGAAGGCTTTAATGTTTCGTTAGCCGTGGACTTAGCTGAAGCCAGAAAAGCTTTACACACAAATAAATTAGACATAGTTTTACTGGATGTAAGACTACCTGACGGAAATGGATTTGAATTCTGTAAAGAAATAAGAGCGGTTTCAAAAATGCCTATTATATTTTTAACTTCCTGTAATGATGAAGCAAATGTAGTAATGGGACTTGATTTAGGTGCCGATGACTATATACCTAAACCCATCAGAATAAAGGAACTAATATCAAGAATTAATGCAGTATTAAGAAGAAATAGCGCTGAGGCTAATATCGCTAGTATTATTAAATCAAATGACATAGAGATTAATGTTATGCAGGGCAAAGTAATGAAAAGAGGTCAGGAGGTTATGTTGACCGCCGTTGAATACAAACTACTTTTAACTTTAATAGAGCATTCAGAACAAATATTAAGCAGAAACACTATTCTGGAGCATTTGTGGGATATAGACGGAGAATTTATTGATGATAATACTCTATCTGTTTATATCAGAAGGCTCAGGGAAAAAATTGAAGATAATGCTTCATCTCCCGTGAATATCCTTACTGTAAGAGGTGTAGGTTATAAATGGACTTCTCAGGTTAATTCTTTGTAATTATGGAGGCTTTATATGAATGGAATTTTGCAAAATCCTGAGTCAAAATCAATTGTATTAAAAATGGGCTTATTGCAACTGATATTGGCAATATTAATAGTTTTTTTAATTCATAATGAATTAGTTTCTTTGAATAATAAAATAGTTGATGAAAATGCGGCATTGATGGGGCATATACTTTCAGAATACCCACAGTTGGAAGATAATCTGGCAGTCTACATAACAAAGGGAGCCGGAAAAGAAGAAATAGCTAAAGGCAGACAAGTTTTAAAAAACTACGGTTATGACCTTAATATGAAGCTTTTAACTCAAACCATATTCAAGGATTCATATACAGCAATTCCAACAAAGACAGTTTTGCTGGTGTTGCTTTATTTTATTCCCATTTGTTTGTTGCTGCTACTTGAATACAGCAAAATATATGCAAAAGTTGAAAGAATTGCTATTTCTGCAGATAAGGTTGTGGAAGGAGACTTTAGCATAATAAGAAAGGAAATATTGGAAGGTGAGTTTGGTAAGCTAAGTCATAGTTTTGATGTTATGGCTGAAAGGCTGAAATTCAATCTTGAAAAACTGAAAGAAGATAAAGTATTATTAAAAAACATTATTTCTGATATATCACATCAATTAAAAACTCCCCTTGCTTCACTTGTAATATTAAATGATAATTTGCTTCAGGATAAAGGTATGAGAGAAGAAATAAGGTTGGAGTTTTTGGATAGGAGTAAGTCACAACTAGACAGAATTGAATGGCTTGTTGAAAATCTTCTCAAAATGGCAAGGCTTGAGGCAGATGCTATCGATTATCGCTGCGAAAAAATAGAATTGTCAGCCCCGGTCCGAAAATCAGTTGCTTCTTTAATGAATTTATGGGAAGAAAAAAATCAAGAAATTAAAATTCAAAATGAAGGCAAAACATTTTTTTATGGAGATGAAGAATGGCTGGAAGAAGCTTTAATTAATATTTTAAAAAATTGCATTGAGCATACGGGCAGAGGCGGAAGAATTGTTATCGGGCTAAAAGAAACACCTCTGTTTAGCAGAATACAAATTAACGATAATGGAGAAGGAATAGATTCAAAAGATCTTCCTCATATATTTGAAAGATTCTATAGTGGGAATAACTCCGCTAAAACAAAAAGCATAGGAATTGGTCTTTCTCTTTCAAAACTGATAATCGAAAAACAAGGGGGAAGTATTGCAGCACATAGTGTAAAAGGTGAGGGAACTCAGTTTGAAATAACCTTTCTAAAAGGTAATATTTAGAGTTAATCTTACAATACAGTAAGATTGCAGTACATCTTACAGTAAGATTGATTATCTATTATAAATATATAGTTATTTTCGCTATATATTTATAGTTGGTTAACTTTATAAGTTAATCGGCCAAAGGAGGAAAGGGTAATGGAAATTTTAAAGACCAAAGATTTATGTAAGAGTTACGGTATTGGTGAAATAAAGGTAGAGGCTCTTAAAAATATTAATATATCGGTGCAGCAGGGTGAATTTGTTGCAATAGTGGGAGCAAGCGGTTCGGGGAAGAGTACCCTGCTTCACTTGCTGGGAGGTATTGATAAGCCTACCGGCGGTAATGTAATTGTTGATGAAGCTGATATCTATACATTAAGTGAGAAGAAACTTGCGGTTTTTAGAAGGCGTAAGATTGGCTTCATATTTCAGTCCTATAATCTCATTCCGGTATTAACTGCAGAGGAAAATATGACAATGCCTTTGCTTTTAGACAATAGAGAAGTTGATAGAAAGTATTTTGAAGAACTGCTTGCTATTTTAGGTCTTCAAAACAGAAGAAATCATCTTCCTTCAGAGCTGTCAGGGGGACAGCAACAAAGAGTTTCCATAGGAAGAGCAATGGTTTATAAGCCGTCAATAATACTTGCAGATGAGCCTACAGGAAATTTGGACAGTAAAAACAGTAAAGAAATAATTGAACTTCTTCAGTATTCCGTTAAGAAATATCACCAAACATTAATTGTAATAACACATGATTTGGCAATAGCTTCAGCCGCAGACAGAGTAATAACAATTGACGATGGGTGTGTTGTAAAAAATGAGGTGATAAAAGGATGAAGAAATATTCGGAAATTACCAAAAAGTATCTTAAGTTCCAAAAGAATAGAACAATACTCACTATTGTAGGCATTATTCTTTCAGTTACATTAATTACTTCCGTAGGTACTTTAGCCATGAGCTTAAAAGATAAAATGATTAGAGACACCAAACAGGAATATGGAGATTACCATGTAGCCTTTAATGGGGTATCAGGAAGTGCAGCAAGTAAAATAAAAAATAACTTCCAAGTCCAAGATTATGGTATTCTAAGCCGAGAAAATTTTGCAATTATTAATAAGACAAGCCAAAAGGAAATGGAGCAAAATAAATTTGCGGCTCCTTATAGATACTTGAATATTAAGGGATATGACAAAAATGCCATGGAGATGCTAAACGTAAAAGTTAAGTATGGAAGACTACCTGAAAATTCAAGTGAGATAGTTTTGGATCAGTGGATTTTAGAATATATGAAAAACAAGCCTCAAATAGGAGGAAAAATCAAATTAAATGTTGGAAAAAGGATGGACTCAGAGACAGGTAAAGAAATAGCAATTAATACTCTGGGAGATTACGGGTGGAGTGCTAAAGAAAAATTTAAGACAGAGAAAGAAAAAGAATATACCGTTGTAGGTTTTCTGGATAATAAAGGTGTATTTCAATCAAATTCATTCATCGCAAAGGCTGTAACCTTTGATAATTATAAGAGTGTAAGTAATAATAAGAAATATTTCATCTATTCAAAAATGAAATCCATGAATAATATAGAAAAAACGGTAAAAGAAATAGCTCAAATAGTTAATATTTCCGGTGACAATAGCGATGGGGCAGGGAAGCTGGAAGATCCCGAGTTTGGAGCTGCAAATATCAATATTCAATATAATAACAGCCTGCTAAGTCTATATGGAAAAAGTATTTATAAAGGTGTAAATTCCAGCATGTTTTGGACGTTTCTCGTTGTGGTTTTGTTAATAATTATTTGTACAATAGCTATAATTTATAATTCATTCAATATTTCTGTTCTTGAGAGAATTTCGCAATATGGAGTTCTTAGATGTGTTGGAGCCTCAGCGGAACAAATAAGAAAAATTGTATATAAGGAAGCTTTCATTTTAAGTGCTATTGGAATTCCGATAGGTCTCATTTTAGGAACAATGGTAATGAAGCTCATATTTTACATCATTGGTTTTCTTAACATAGGTTCTTTCTATGATATTAGAATGGTAATTTCGCCGTTAGTGATTATAGCAAGTTTTATGCTTGGAGCTATTACTGTTTTTATTTCTGCAGTGGGGCCGGCTAATCAGGCAGCTAAAGTTTCACCTCTTGAGGCTGTGAAAAATTCAGGCAGTACAAAGGTTGAAAAAATAAAGAAGGTAAAAAAATCTTTGATTATAAAAAGATTATTTGGAATAGAAGGAGAATTTGCAAATAGGAACATAAGAAGGAATAAAACCAGATTCAGAATAACTGTTTTTTCAATGATAATTAGTATAGTCTTGTATATAGTGACCTCAGGAGTAATGGATTATACCTTCAAAACCGGATTAGCAGATGCAGGTAACAGCTATACGTATCATCTGTATAATAATTATTTGCTCTACCAAAATGATGATTCAAAGGGTATAGATAAATCAATATTTCTAAAGCTCAAAGACTTAAAGTCGGTAGAAAAAGCGTATCCTCTTTATTCTTCTGAATCAACGCTATTAATTCCAAAAGAAAAAATTAATTCGAAATATTATGAGCATAGAAAAGATTATTTTGATGTGAAGGAAGGGAATGCCTTTAGAGTAGGAAACAATAGTTTCTCATCCTATGGTGACGAGAGCCTTGATGAATTAAAGAAAAAGCTTAAAGCAGGTACTGCTGATAAAAATGTATTAAATCAGGAAAAGGGCGTTATTCTCGTAAACACGGCTAAAATATATGGTGATAAAGGTAAAAATATTATAACGGAGGTTACTGATTATAAGGTTGGAGATGAAATAGAAATAAAAACCGGAAGAGAAGATAACAAATATAAAAAACTTAAAATCGTTGGTATTGCAGATAAAAGTGTTTTAACGGATGAGTATAATGATAATGCTGGTGTAATTATGTTGACAACACCTGAAGTATATAAATATGTTACGGGCAAAGATTATATATCACATATCTTTATTGTAGCTAAGAAAGGCGTTTCACATACTGAAGTCACTGATTATTTAAAGCAATTACAAAAAAATAATGCAGCTTATGGATATACAGATAACGAGAAAGCTGCCAAAGAAAATAACGATTCAAAAACAATAGTAAGTATTTTGCTCTATGGCTTTATATTTGTAGTACTGCTTATCGGATGCTTGAATATTTCAAATACCATAAGTACTAATTTAATATTGAGGGTAAAAGAATTTGCGGTACTTAAAGCAATTGGAATGACCCGCGAGGCTGTTAAGAAGATGATATTGCTGGAAGGTTTATTGTATGGCTTTGTATCTGCTCTATACGGAAGTGCTTTAGGAACTGTTATTTACTTTGTGGTGTTTAAAGCAATGGGCGGGGTTTCGGAGATAGCATGGGCTATACCTTGGAAAGATATTATAGTAGCCTCAGTTGGAGCGATAATGATAACTTTTGTATGGAGTTTGCTGTCAATGAGAAAAATCAGTTTCGGAATAATTGCTGAAGACTTGAAGGCTGATAACTAGATTTGGGTTGTTTTTACCCTTAACCCTGACGCAATTTAATTTACATGAGGACTTATACAATGTAAAATATTAACTACGATATTATATGGGGAGAGGGTTAAATGGGTATTTTAAGAGAGATATTCGGACCTAGCAAAAAAGAAATCTGGAAATCATTAAGCGAGCAAATAGGCAGTCAATTTATAGAAGGAGGTTTTTTCTCAGCGGATAAAGTGGTTGCTCATGTAAAAGATTGGACTGTGACTTTAGACACTCATACTGTCTCAACAGGAAAATCCAGTACTACTTATACAAGAATGCGAGCACCATATGTAAATAAGGACGGATTCAGCTTTAAAATTTACAGGAAAGGTATCTTCAGTGGGATTGGGAAGGCTTTGGGCGGTCAGGACGTTGAGGTTGGATTTCCCGAATTTGACGAAGACTTCATTATAAAAGGCAATGATGAACAGAAGCTCCGCACACTGTTTGCTAATAGCAAAATCAGACAACTTATTGAGTTGCAGCCTGATATCTGTCTTGAGATAAAAGATGACGAAGGATGGTTCGCCAAGAGCTTTCCTGAGGGCGTTGATGAGTTATACTTTTGCGTAGTGGGTGTTATTAAGGATATTGACCTGTTAAAAGCTTTGTTTGATTTGTATGCAGAGGTACTTAATCAACTGTGCCTAATGGGCTCGGCATATGAAAGCAATCCTCATGTAGAATTATAATTTAATACTGAAGTTTATGAAAGAGCTTGTTGTAATACAGAGAGTTATTTATTTTAACATCAGTACCCCCGTATAAAATTGTATCAATGATTGCTTTAACCAAGCTTCCATTGATACAATTTATACTCTTAAGTACCGCTGTTACAGTGGAAAACTTTGTTTTGTAACAGCTCATTTTCTTTTTGTAAGCTATATGCTATAAATATCTATTCCATTGTTGCCTGTTTTAAAGTATATTAGAGTTAATTAAGGACTTTAATAAAAGATGGAGATTGAATAATGGTAGATTTATTTATAGAGAATAAGCTAAAGGAGAAGTGTTTTACATGACAAAACGTATTTTAACACTTCTTCTTATGACCTTTACCGGATTGTTAATACTTTTCAGTCCGGTTTTTTTAACATATGGACGAGCCATATCGACAAGCCCTTTGGCATATGAGGGAGAATTAAATGCTGCTGCATGGGATATTGACCGCAGCCCCATTATCAAGTTGGACGGTGAATGGGAGTTTTATTGGGATCGGCTGTTGACGCCGGAGAATTTTGAGAATAGCACTTTGGTTCCCGATGGGTATATGAAGGTGCCCTCCCTGTGGAATGGAAAAACCATACAGGGCAAAAAGCTGCCTATCTTCGGCTGTGCTACCTATCGGCTGGTTTTGAAAAATATACCATATATGGGAACGTTGGCGTTGAAAAAGGTTAATGTGCGCTTTTCCAGTAGGGTGTTTGTGAACGGTCAACTATTTCTCTCTGACGGTAGCCCCGCAAGGACAGCATCAGAATATCACTCCAGCAACACGTCACAGTTAGGTTTTTTTGAGTATAAAGGTGGAAACGTCGAAATAATTGTACAGGCTGCTAATTTTGAATACATCAATTCCGGAATTCCGGCTTCCTTTGAGCTGGGATTGGAGAAACCTCTGATGCTGGAGCATCAACAAAATCATTTGATGGCGCTTTTAGTTTTTGGTGTGCTATGTACCCTCGCTCTGCTTCACCTGATTTTCTTTTTGGTTACCCGGGACGGTGCACTGAGGAATCCAATGCTTCTGCTGTTTGCCCTGTTTTGTGTTTTGTTTGCCCTTGGCAACGGACTGGCTGACCAGCGCTCCCTGTTGCTGCTTTTGCCGGACATCCCATTTATTTTAGTATTTAAGCTCAAGGATTTCTTCTTATCTGCATGCTTTATTGTACTGCTGTGGATTTTTTATAGATTTAAGAACGGACTGCTTCCGCTGCGATTGGCCACCATTATTTCACTAATATATGCCTGTTATCTGGTGGCGATTTTTGCACTTCCTATTTATACATACCTCAAAATCCATGGTTTTGTAATGGCCGGCAACACGGTTGTTCTGCTGGGGCTTTTATTCCGGTCAGTTTGTGTGTACATCAAGGAGGCAGAAGGATTTTTGCTATTTGCTGCGTTGGTATCAATCAATCTGTATTCTGCGGATTCAATCCTGTTCTCACTGGGAATAAAGGGGAGTTCCAGCTTTCTTCAGGTATATATTCTGCTTTTTACTGTTGTGATGATAGGGTATTTGTCCGTTGAATATCGTAGTACGGTATCGCGCTTGAGTATTTCCATGCAACAGGCTCAAGAAGCGGAAATCTCCTTTTTGAGGGCACAGATTAAGCCTCATTTTCTATACAATTCTCTCAGTGTGATTGCGGCCCAGACAACACAGGAGCCTCAAAAAGCAAAAAACCTGCTTTATGACCTGACGGATTATCTTCGTGGGAGCTTTCATTTCAAAACTCAGGATGGGAAAATTCCCCTGTCGGAGGAAATTAACACGGTGAGAGCATATCTTTCGATTGAGCAGGCACGGTTTGACAATTTATTAATGATGGAATATGATATCGAGGAAAATCTTGATGCTATGGTTCCACTTCTGTGCCTCCAACCGATAGTAGAGAACGCAGTCCGTCATGGCATTTTCAAGCGTGCAGAGGGAGGCAGAGTGCTGCTGAGAATACGTAGAAAGGGCGACCTTGTGATTATCCGGGTGGAGGATAACGGCGTGGGTATTCCTCAGGTACAACTGGAGAGCATACGCCATGGAAACAGCGGGGGTGTGGGATTGAAAAATATTCAGATGAGATTGGGAACGCACCGTGGAGCAGGGCTTGAGATAGAAAGTACAGAAGGTGAAGGTACGGTGGTAACTTTGAAAATACCTTATGAGGAGGTGTGTGATGAGGGTTATTTTAGTGGATGATGAAGCACCGCTGTTGCGGGAACTGGCAGGACTGCTTTCCGACTATCCTGATTTGGAGTTGACGGGAAGTTACACAGATCCTTTACTGGCACTGGAGGAATTGGAAGCTACAAAACCGGAACTTGCCTTTTTAGATATTGAAATGCGTACACTGGACGGCATTGAGCTGGCTGAACAGATGTTGTCAAAAAATCCGGAGATGGACGTACTATTTGTAACAGCCTATAACCAGTATGCTGTAATGGCTTTTGAGGTAAACGCCATAGATTACATTTTAAAGCCTGTTCGCCCTCAACGGCTTGAAAAAGCAGTGGAGCGGATAAGGCGAAAGCGAGGCTTCACACAGCAGACTAAGAACCTCCAAATACAGTTTTTCGGCAAGTTTGCCTTGTATCAGGGCAGTGAAGCAATCAAATGGAGCAGGGGAAAACCAAGGGAACTATTGGCTTATTTCCTTGCAAACGAAGGTATTTGGATAGATAAATTTAAAATTTGCGATGACCTTTGGCCCGAAAGCCCGCCAAATCAAGCACTGCGTAATTTGCAAACAGCGGTGTGGGCTATTCGCAAATGCCTCCGTGACTATGGTGTAGCCGAGGTGCAGATTAGCTATGCAAATGACAGCTATCTTTTGAAGCTTGTGGACGGACAATGGGATTTGCGACAGTATGATAAGGCATTAATGCTTTATATGCAGACCGGCAGCTCTGCCGAAGGACGGAAGGCGGCAGAGCTGTATCGAGAGGACTATCTGGCATATGAAGATTGGCGGTGGGCATTTAAAAGACGGGCTGATTACGCCATGAAACAGCGTCAGCTGATAGGGAAGTTATCTTCAGGCCGGAAAATGCCCTGAAGTAAAAAGTAGGAACCCGGAGAAAAATCGACGAATAGTGCGGTTTTTCTCTGGGTTTTTTAGTTTGTTGAGAATTTGTAGAGAGGCAGTTGATACAATAGAAATTGGAATATTGTCAAGAAAAGGCGAAATTTAATGTTGAGAAGTATTTCTTAAAGACATCAACAAAAAGGAGGAATCTATATGAGAAAGTTCACTATTTTTCGACGCGTATTGGCGGCAGTACTGTCTGTCTCCGTGTTACTGGGCGTTCCGTCCACAACTATGGCGCAATCGTCGACAGGCAACTACAGTTGGCAGCAGGTGGCCAATGATGTTCTGAACAGCGAGGCACAAGCCACCTCTCTGTTTGTTACAAACGGAGGCTCCTATGTATCAGCTGCCACCGGCAGCAAAGTTAAGATGTGGGTGGTAAATGGCTCAAGCTGGGAGCAATTGTTTGACCAGTCCACCACAGCAACCTATACTTCATTGTCTTTAGATAAAACCGGACGGCCATATGTGGCATACAGCAATCCAACAGCCACAGGCGACACGAAGGTACTGAAATTCAGTTCACCTTGGACTTCGTTGGAAGCTCCTGTTCCGGCAAATAATCAGGCAGCCCTAAGGGCGTCATACATTTCCATGGCTATAAATGGCAGTGGTACACCGTATGTAGCAGCTAATCAAAATAATATGTCCAGCCGTGTGTCCGTATCAAAATATAACGGCTCAGCATGGGAATATGTGGGCACTCCTTCTGTTTCGGGAGATCAGGCCTTTTCTGCATCTATGGATACTTACCAGAACGTTCCCTATGTGGCATATTGCGTAAACGATACATATGCCAGTGGTGCTTATGTCACCATGAAGGGATACGACGGCACTCAGTGGTACACCTTGGGTGGTAAGCAAATCTCAACTAAGAAATCATCTGATGTGACTGCTGCGTTTGTTTCTATGAAGATTTCGGAAAACGGTACACCGTATGTAGCCTATGCGGATCCGGGCAACGGAAATCGCCTCGGGGTGAAGAAGCTTAGTGAAGGGGACTGGGTAACTGTAGGCAGCGGTTATCTCACATCCGGAGAAGCATCCTACATATCCCTGTCTTTGGAGGGGGAGACGCCATACGTAGCTTTTAAAGACGGCAGCGTAGCTTCAAATGCCGGTGTCACCGTAAAAAAGCTAGATATGCAAAGCGGCAACTGGGCAACCTTGGGTAGTGGAGAAATTTCGGGCAGCAGCTACGCAAAAGGAATTTCCCTGTTTGTTGACAGCGATATACCCTATATATCCTTTTCTACTAATTCGGCTGTTAAGGTAATGAAATACGCAAGTATGCCAAAGCAGCCCGTTAATATCAATGCCGGCAATACCTCTGTCACATATGCCGGTACGCCTATTAACCTTTCTGCAGTATCCGGGTTGTTTACGGTGGATAGCGGTGCGGGAGCGAGAACCTATTCCCTTGAAGCCTCAGTTCCCGTAAGCGATGAGGACGGCGAAGGTCAAATAAACGGCACTACCCTTAGTGTCACCAAGGCGGGTGTATTCAAAATAGGCCTTGAAACAGCGGAATCAACAACCCATTTGGCAGGCAACAAGACAATCGCCACACTAACTGTTGAGAAGGGGATGCAGAATGCCCCAAGCGGTCTTGGTACAACTAATGCCTCTTCTTCCGGCGCAAACGACGGTAAAATTATTGGGCTGACAAGTGGCAGGGAGTATGAATACAAGATAGTGGGTGAATCATCCTATACCAAAGTTACTGCAAATACTAACGGAGATATAACTGATTTATCAGTGGGTACCTATGTGGTGCGTTATCCTGGTACTCCAGTATATAACCCAAGTGCTGATTCGACTCAAGTAACAGTTGGTGATGCCACTTCCCTGACCTACTCTGCCACAGTGAACCCGACCAGCTACACCTTTGCAGCGGCAGAGGTGAACTATACCCAGCCGGCAGAGCAGCAATTTACCATCACCAACACCGGAACGGGAACTATTACAGGTCTGTCGGCTTCTCTTAATAATTCGGACTTTACCATTACTAACATGGTAATTGTGTCACAGATAGCGCCAAATGGAACAGCCACCATCGGCGTACAACCAAAGACGGGTCTGAAAGCAGGGCCACATACCGGCACGCTGACCATTACCGGAGTGGAGGGTACTTCCCTTACGGTGGATTTATCCTTTACGGTAAATAAGAAAAAGGCCGTTAATACTCTGGCTGCCGGTTCCTACGATTATACTTATAATGGTGCTCCCGCTTATAACATGGCTGGCTGGTTTCAGTATGGTAGCAACGGCGAAAGAGTTTATACCCTTGAAGAGGGAACCACCGGTCAGGGCTCCTTTAATGGACATCTGCTCACAGTCTCCAGCGCAGGAACCTTCGTAGTCGGTCTTGTAACGAAAGAGTCAGATGAATATGAGCAAGCTCCAAAGATAGTCTTCACAATGCACATGTTCAAGGGTACAATACCTGCGCCGACTATTGGTGCAGTAAATGCAACTGCCGGAAGCAGCAACGGCAAAATCATATGGCTCAGAGCCAAAAAGGAATGCGAGTATAAAATTGTGGGTGCAAGTACCTACACCACGGCAACTACTGATGAATACGGCCAAATCACCGGGCTTCCGGCAGGAGAATATGTTGTGCGTTATACGGACAATGACCTGCATAGTGCAAGCGAAGATTCCAATTCAGTTACAATTGGGGAGAATACTTTGCCCTACTCTGCTAAAGTCAACGCCACAAGCCATGTTTTTACAACGGCAACGGTGGAATATACCTTGCAGCAAGAGCAGCAATTCACCATAACAAACAACGGCACCGAAACTATTACCGGATTGTCGGCTGTCCTTGATAATACAGACTTTACCATTAGCTCTGCACTTTCAACAGAACAGCTTGCGCCAAATGAAACGGCCACCGTCAGTGTACGCCCCGAGACAGGTCTTGATGCAAAAATTCACACCGGAACACTGACCATTACAGGGGTTGAAGATATTTCTCTGACAGTGAGTTTGTCATTTAAGGTAGATAGGATACAATCCCCTAATTCCCTGAAGTATGGTTCCACCTACAATTCCGTATACAACGGAACCCCATGGGAATTGCTGCATTGGATTAACTATGGGCTCAGTGATGGCAAACGGGTTTATACCCTTGAAGAGGGAACCACCGGAAAGGGGTTCTTCATAGGCTCCCAACTTACTTTTACCGATGCCGGTACTTTTGTAGTTGGTCTTGTAACGGAAGAAACAAAAGTTTATGCTCAGACTCCTAAGATATTATTTACTATTAATGTATCCAAAGGAGCGATACCTGCACCGAATGTAAGTGCAGTAAATACAACTGCAGGCAGCAGCAATGGAAAAATAACCGGGTTGATAGCCAACAAAGAGTGCGAGTACAAAATTAACGGTACAGATAGCTACTCCTCTGCAACCACTAATGAATACGGCCAAATAACCGGGCTTCCGGCAGGAAGCTACGTGGTACGTTATCCGGACAATGACCTGCATAGTGCAAGCGAAGATTCCAATTCAGTAACCATTGGAGAAGATACCTTGACAAGCTCCGCTGAAGTGAACACGTCAAGTCACACCTTTACATCGCAAGCGTATGGTTATGGAACCCAGCAGGCACAGGAATTCACCATCACCAATACGGGAGCAGGTACAATTACCAACTTGTCTGCTACCCTTACCGATGGTGAAGACTTTACCATCAGCACGCCTTTGTCAAAGGAACAGCTTGCAGCAAATGCAACTGCCACAATCAGTGTAAGGCCTTATACCGATCTGGCGGTGGGAACACACACCGACACGCTGACCATCACGGGAGCTGACGGTATTTCTCTGACAGTGGATTTGACTTTTGTAGTAAATAAGGCACAGCAAAGCCGTCCCGAGGGTTTTGGTGCTGAGAACGCAACTAAAGGAAACAGTGACGGAAAAATAATCAATCTGACACCTCATGCTAAGTATGAGTACAGACTCAGTACCGAGAGTGAATATAGAGAAGTGACTGCTGATAAAGATGGAAAAATCATCGGCTTACCCGCTGGTGAATATGTTATTCGTTTTGCTGCAACGGAGTTTTATAATGCAAGTCCGGATTCCAACAGCATACAAATTGGAGAGGCTGACTCCCAAAGCAGTGAAAATTTTGTTATTGCCGTAACTGAACCGGCCGGTGCAGTTATTCACAAAGACGAGAATACTATCACTGCCACAGCTGATAACAGTGTTACCGGGCTCACCGTAAATGTTACGGTAAGTACGGGTGCAAGCTGGAAGATGTACAGCGACTCCGGCTGCACCAAAGAAATCAGTAAAACCATGAGCCTTAACGTAGGGCTAAACACTGCCTATATTAAGGTCACAGCGCAGAACGGCAGCGCATTGGTATATACCCTCAAAATTACCCGTAAGAACGGCTCAGGTGGTTCCGGAGATTCAGGTTCCGGTAATTCCGGTCCGAGTGGTTCAGGTTCAGAAGATGCAGCTTCCGTTATTGTCAACGGTGAAACTAAGTCCGCCGGAAAAGCTAATACAACTAAAGACCCGGACGGCAAAACCACAAAAACAGTTACCGTGGATTCCGGCAGACTTGAGAATATTCTTGCTGCTGAAAAGAGCGGTGCCACCGTTGTTATTCCTGTGGCAGGACAAGCTAATACGGCAGCAGGGGTTCTGACGGGACAAATGGTTAAGACTATGGAGAAGCAGGCTGCTACTCTTGCGGTCAGAACAGATTCGGCTTCTTATACTCTGCCTGCTTCTGAAATTGATATCTCAGCAGTATCCCAGCAGCTCGGTGCCAACGTAGACCTAAAGGATATTACTGTGGCAGTAAGCATTGCAGAACCATCAAACCAGATGACAAGTGTTGTGGAAAATGCCTCAAAGGATGGCAGATTTACCTTAATGGTACCGGCGGTGGACTATACGGTTACATGCAGCTACGGAGGACGAACCATAAACGTAAGCAACTTTAACGTATATGTTGAGAGAACGGTTGCAATTCCGGAGGGCGTTGACCCGTCGAAAATTACTACAGGAATAGTAGTGAATCCCGACGGCACCACATATCATGTTCCAACCAGAGTTACGATTATAAATGGAAAATACTATGCTGTTATTAACAGTCTGACCAATAGCACATATTCAGTAGTTTGGAATCCTATTGAGTTTACCGATGCGGACAAACATTGGGCAAAGGCTTCAGTTAATAATATGGGTTCCAGAATGGTGGTAACCGGAGTTGGAGACGGCAAATATGAACCTGACAGAAATATGACACGTGCAGAGTTTGCCACCGTAATTGTAAAAGCTCTGGGTCTTAAACCCGGGATTGGTTCAAACAGCTTCAGTGATGTGGATTCAGCTATGTGGTACAGTGGATATATCAAAACTGCTGTGTCTTATGGAATCATTAAAGGATATAATGCTAAGACCTTCGGCCCTGATGACACCATCACCCGTGAGCAGGCTATAACAATGATAGCCAACGCCATGAAGACCACAGGTCTGAAAGCAGACCTTACCAACAGCGATACAGAACGCCTGCTTGGACACTATGAAGATGGAACAAGGATATCGAAATATGCCATTAACAATATGGCTGCCTGCCTAAAAACAGGTATCGTTTCCGGCAGAAAGAGTAATGCACTTGCTCCAAAGGCCTATGTGACACGTGCGGAGGTTGCTGTTATGGTTGAGAAGCTTTTGCAGAAATCCAAGCTTATCTAATCACAGAAATTTTACAGTAAAAAAATAGTTGATTTTAATTAAAAGACTGGGTTTTCAGGTTGTGTAAATGACCTTTAGACCCAGCCTTTTTTTGTTTGTATTTATATATTCGGCAAAAAACTTGAATAAAATGGAAATAAGTAATAAAATATGGAATATAATCAAAAAAATACAAAAAATGTAAAAACCCGTTTAAAACTTTAAAGTAATTTCTTCGGATTTTAGAATAAATTAATGAAGTGTTTGGCAGAGTAGAAGACGATTGTTTGCTATATCTGTAGGACGGAGAATTATAATGTGTGGTATTGTGGGAATTGTTTCACCAAAGAATAGTATTCCTGACCAGTTAATTGAAAGAATGGCTGGTGCTATAGTACATAGGGGGCCGGACGGTGAGGGCTACTATTATAGTTCTAAGGTTCAATTAGGGGCGAGAAGGCTGAGCATCGTTGACACGAAGAATGGGGTGCAACCCATATATAACGAGAATAAGTCCATCGTTGCAGTATTTAACGGCGAAATATACAATTATATGGAATTAATGAATCAGTTAATTTCAAAGGGACATGCCTTTAATACATTATGTGATGCTGAAGTTATTGTGCATTTATATGAGGAATTCGGGGTGGAAATGCTGGACAAAGTTGATGGCCAGTTTTCATTCGCAATTTATGATCAGTCTGACAGCAGAGTGTTTATTGCTCGAGACAGAAATGGTATTTGCCCTCTTTATTATTCTGTAGTGAATAACACTATATATTTTGCATCGGAGATTAAAGCAATTGTACAGGCAGATGAAGTTGAGATACGTCCCAGTATATCGGGACTTTACGAACAGTTTGTTTTCTGGTCACCTGCTGAGGGACGAACAGTTTTTGAAAATATTTATCAGATACCACCATCGGGGTATGCTTTAATTGATGGAAAAATCGGCTTACAGATAAATTTATACCATCGTTTTAGTGACTATGCTCAGAAGTTTGATTACAGTAGTATTAATGAGCTTAAAAATGAAATATATACAACACTTAAGAAATCCATTTTAGATAGGCTTATGTGTGATTCAGATGTAAAATGGGGAATTTACTTAAGTGGCGGGCTTGACTCTACGATTTTGATGAAATTATTAAACGAATGTGGGTATGATGAATTTACTACGTTTTCTCTTGGATTTAAAGATTATAGAATTGATGAATCTGCATATCAGGCCTTGGGTTTAGAAGGAAATAAAGGACAGCACATAAAGATTACGGTCAGTGATGAAGATATCCTTTCACATCTTTTAAAAGTAATAAAACATTGTGAGGTTCCGCTATATAAGTTGGGTGCTGTCCCAATGTATATGCTTTCCAAAGCGGCACACAAAAATGGAGTCAAGTTTGTTTTGAGCGGAGAAGGAGCAGATGAGCTGTTTTATGGCTATGATATCTATAAAGAGACACTTTTTAGAAAGTACTGTTCTCTAAATCCTGCATCAAATATTAGAACTAATGGAATTAAAAATTTTATTTCTCCCATCAATATGAATAATAGTTATATACTGGAAGGTTATAAAAAATACTATTCAGCTTTCTTCCAGGGAAGTAATGAGTTTATTTATTCTATGCAGTCACGTATTACAGCCAGTTCTTCCATTGTTGAGTATTTTAATAAAGAAAACAAGGAGAGCATTGACTTAAATGATATATCTAACGAGGTGTATCAGCAATTTACTCGGGAATCAAACGAGTTGTCTGTGATGAAAAAATGTCAGGCTGTTCAGATGAAATTACTGTTAGCAGGTTATCTTTTATCAACACAAGGCGACCGGGTGCTATTAGCAAATTCCGTAGAGGGAAGATATCCTTTCCTTGATCGTCGTTTAATCAGACTTGCTTATTCTATTCCGGACAATTTAAAGTTAGCAGGTTACAAGGAAAAATATATTTTAAAAGAAGCATTTTCTGATATTGTGCCTGAACCAATCATAAGAAGAACCAAGTATCAATACTCTACACCGGGTGTGGAGCTTTTCTTAAATAATATAAATCAATTTGAAGACTATTTGGCCAAAAACACTTTTGATAGGTATGGTGTTTTTGATTACGGGAAAGTACATTCATTAATAAAAGAATTAAAAGAAAATTCAGGTAGTATTCAAAGAAATATTACACATGATATGACCCTTATTTATGTGATAACAACACATATGCTTTTAGAATCAGCCTGTGAAAAATTTGTATAAATATCAATGAATAACTGCTTAGTGCATAAGAATTCCTTCTGATATATCTGGATGAATCCATTTATTTAAGAGGAAAGCTTATCATATATCAAATGATAAATAAGGTTTTGTGCTTAGGATTTGAGGTCTGAGGGAAACGGCACAAGGCTTGATTTATTGTACAAAGGAGGTGAAACTATGTTAAAACACACCAGGTACAATTGTGCAACAAGTATCGTTATGGGGACTGTTCAGGTTAGTCCCGGAGCATCGACTACATGTACCGGGTCAGCATGTTCATGCTGCAGTTGTACATGTTGCTAACAAAGAATCTAAAAAGCAAAAATACGGAGGTGAACGCTATGTTAAAACACACCAGATACAATTGTGCAACAAGTATCGTTATGGGAACTGTTCAGGTTAGCCCCGGAGCATCGACTACATGTACCGGATCAGCATGTTCATGTTGCAGCTGCACATGTTGCTAATTCAATATTACATAAGATTGTTCTAGGTTATATCTGAAGAAAGAGCAGGTCGGAGTTTTAAAGTAAAGATTCTGACCTGCTCACAAAGTACAAATAATGCCTTTTATTTTATAAAGAGGTTAAATATAAAAGGAGATGTTTACATGGATAGTAAGGGGAAAAAGTATTTAGAGGAACATGCACATTATCGTGAAATTATAAGTATGAGTTCACAATATGCTCTGATTTCACCATATGCCGATACTACAGTTGTTCGTACTCCGGAAGTTGTTTTAAAGGGAATTTACCATTCAAGAGTAAATAGATTTGTTAGCGAAGAGTATTTGCTTAATTTTCGTACATACAGTGCAAGGCTTGACTTTAGAATTGGAATCAGCCGATTTCGTGCTAGAGATGCATTACTTTCTTTTGCAATGCGTAATAAAAAAGAACAGGCATATGATAATACAATTAAACTTCCTCAGGCAAAAAAAATAAAAGCTGCTTTTAGTGCAGTTTTGCAAGCCCGAAGAAGTGTAAGAACATTTAAAGGGTCTATTCCTTTAAAAGACTTTGCAACCATTCTTTTTTATTCACAGGGGATTACGGGATATCTGCAATTGAAAGAAAAAGCGGCGGATGCAGAGCGTATTATGCTTCGTGCAGCTCCATCCGGAGGCGGTTTTTACCCGGTGAAACTATATATTGTTGCATGGAATGTGGAGGGGCTGGAGAGAGGGATTTATGAATACTATCCTTATGAACATTCTCTTAGGTTAATAGAGAAAGGGTATAGTGAGGAAGATTTGAATGCTCTTGCGGGCTTTGGTGATATAAAAGTTGAAGATTCAGCTTTTTGTGTTGCGTATGTATATGAATTATATTTAAATTCTCATAAATATGGTAATGCGGGTGCTGCATACGGATTTATTGAAGCGGGAGAAATAGCGGAAAATGCACAGTTGACAACAACGGCACTTGGGTATGGTGCATGTGATTTAGGGGGATATGATAAGCAATTTATTGAAAAAAGATTTGGCCTTGATGGAATTAGTAAGCAAGTTATACACTTTACAGTATTTGGAAATGGGGGAGTTATATAATGTCTAAAAATTCTAATAATTTGGTTTTTCGTGATAATGTGAGTGTCTATGATAACGGTGCAAATGAAATTCGTTTGCGTATGGGAGTATTAAATTATGAGGAAGCAGAATTAGATTTATCTACTTTAACAAAAAACCTGTCTGTTTTTATGAGAAAGGTATTTTATGCGCTTCAAAGTGAAGAGGGATACAATGAGGACGCTATTAATGAAGTCCTTCTGGAGCCATATGAAAAAGAAGTAGTGCAATCATTATTGAACGAACTTCGTGCAACAAACTATATTACATCAGTTGAAACAAAAGGTATAGATGAAGAGTTGACACTGGCTTTATTGGGATATTTACAGCATGAAGAAATTGAATCGGAAGATGATGCGAATAAAAAGCAAGTTTTATTTTTTGCTGATGATGAATATACTGTGAATTCAGCTAAAAATCTTGCAGAAGAAATGAATTTTACATTAAATATTATGGACGTTCAAACAATGCAGGAAATTAAAAATGCAGATTTAACTTCCAATATGGATGGTTTGGCTCGTGTACAGCAGATGAGCCATTTTGAAGAGATGTTTAAGAAGTATGATGCTGTTGTTGGTTGTATGAAAAACCTCTCTATTATATTAATGAGAAACTTAAATCGAATTTGCATGGAAGTTGAAATTCCAATAGTCTTAACTTTTATTGATGGGCCTGTGGTTTGTGCACTTGCTACCAATCCATATTCCACGGGCTGCTTAGAGTGCTTTGAATTGAGAGCACTTGCAAGATTGGAAGACCATGTTCAATATCATAATTTTGTAAAGGTTGAGAAAAATTCATCCAAGTACACATCAAAAGGAAGCAAAGGGCTTGTTCCATTATTGAACTTATTGGTGAACTTAGCAGTCTCTGAGGCTTATTTGATTAGAAAAATCGGGGTTTCCAAATTTACCGGAAGATTGTTGACTATTTACCTTCCAACCCTTGAAATACAAGCACAGGATATTTTACGCGTGCCTTTCTGTCCTGCATGTGGTGCTGTTTCCAAGATTAAGCTGGAAGAGAAAAATATTTCGTCACGTGCGTTAGTAGATGAAATGGTGGCTAATGCAATTAAGATTAAATAAACTATGAAAATATGGAGTGGTAATATGATAAGATTTTATCCATCGTATGAGCATATTATGAATCAATACAGATACATTGGCGGAAATCAAACAGGTATTATGCATGGGGTTTTAGCACCTATGGTTCACATGCCGCCTGAGCCTTGTCTGAAATCTGTAACTGGACGTATGCCCAATTATCATAAAATAACTTTCAATGATCCGGAGAAACATGTTGAGTATCATCTGAGCGGATATGGAATGTATCATGAGGAGGCATTGATTAAGTTAATTGGGGAAAGTGTAGAACGTTATTCTTCTGTAAGTACAGAAAAGCTTTTAAGAGAGAAAGCAGTTTATTGCAGTTATAAGGAAATGAAAAAACAAGGAAAAGTAATGCCGTTAGAATACCTTAATATTTTTTCCGCGGAGCAGCAAAAGACCTTAGCCCAGATGATGCCGGCATATTCACCTGAACATGCAACAGAAGATGATATAATCGGCTGGATTAAATGTGCGTCATTGGTTCATCCGGGTGAAGATGTATGGGTACCCATGCAAATACTGTGTATCGGGTTTGTTAAGAACTCTGAGAAAGGTGAAAAATTCTTTACACCTTCCTTTTCAACGGGAACTGCATCCCATCGTTCATTAAAAAAGGCACTGCTAAATGCGTTAGTAGAATATATTCAAATTGATTCATTTGTCCTTTCATGGTATACAAAGCAAAAATCAAAAAGAGTTATAATAGATGACCCCGATGTTTTAAAATGTTTTGAAGCTTGTGGACTTGGAAAGGATTCCCCTTATGAAGTGATTCCATTACTTGTAACTATGCCGGATATGGACTTGCCGGTTTATCTTAATGTGTTAAAGAGAAAAGATAAAAAGCTTCCATATTTAATTGTAGGTACGCAAGGAGATTTGAATGCTAAAAATGGTGTTTTAAGAGGCTCAATGGAGGCAACAGCTATCATATTTATGCATATGTTTAATGCACTATTTGATCCGGAAAAAATAGAATTTTCTAATACTACGTCTGCATTTGCAGATTTGGATACAAATGTTTTGTACTATGGGGTTCCCGATAAAGCAAAAGAAATTGATGCTTTATTGGAGCAGCTCACAGGGGATACAATAAAATTGTCGGAAATTGAATCTCGTTGGGAAAACGATGTTGATGCTCAAATTTCACATTTGTTAAGTGAAGTGTCAAAAGTTAGTGAATATGCAGTGTATGTAGATATTACACCACCTGAGGTTATCGAAAAAGGGTGGAGTGTTGTAAGGACATTGATACCTGAGCTTTGCGGTATGTGCTTGCCCGGTTTTCCTTTTAAGAATCATCCAAGAATGAAGAAATTTGGTGGTGTAACAAATGAATATCCACATCCTTTGCCATAGCCTTTTAGTACTGTTAGCAACGGTGTACCCGGTTTCGATTCCGCAAATTGCGCTGAACTTTACCAGAGGGTACCCAAGAAAAAATCAAGAAGTCTCATATTTAATGAATTGTGTAATCGTAAGTGCTGTATTGTACTTGCTGAGCTGGAGTTTAATACCCACGGGCGGTAAGGTTTTTATTACGTCGGAAATTATATGGTACTTAATAGCAATTGTTTCCGCACCTGTGTTGATTGGCGTGGAATTAGCTGTCGGAGGAATAATACTTAAGTTATCCAAAATAAAGGTTAAAGGGATTTCAATAAATGCAAACTGGTCAAAGATGTCTGCCGTTGGGTGCGTTTTGACTGTACTCCTTGCAATCATTGAAGAATTTATATACAGACAAATGTGGAGTACTGTAATTATAGACAATTTAGGCCGGGGTACTATTATATTTGTATTTACAAGCTCCGTTGTGTATGGATTAAACCATCTATATTATGGCTTTTCGACATTTTTGCAGAAAACCGTCAGTGGGATTCTCTTTGCAGTGATGTTTTTGCTTAGCGGAGGATGTATCCTCGTTCCGCTTATTGCACATTCATTACAGAATATTATTATTCTAATCATGGGGAGATGCAAGAAAAATGGATAATGCTTTAATTGTTGCTGTCGTTGGTTACTGCTGTATGTTTGTATGGCTTTTTATATTTAAGCAGTCTTATAAAAATACATATATAAAGAATAGGATATCCCTTTTTATATCGTCATTGTTTGGAATTCCGGCATCCTACTCTTATTCGGTTTTTGCAACCTTTTTATATTGTGCTTTGCCTGTAATAAGTAGTATTGTTGTGGCAAAAACAGCAAAAATCCATATTTTTAATTTATTTCCCTTAGAGGTGAGTCTTGAACTTTTTGCAACGATAATCCTTGGAGTAGTAGCCGCTATGTCATTAGTAGCAGTATTCATTATTGTTAGCTTGAAGTTAGCACCGAGTATGGATATTGCAGGTGAGATATCTAAAATTAAATGGATAGAAGGTATTTTTCAAATACCAAAAAAGATAGCATGGTTGCTCCCGATTTTAAGCGCAAGCTTTGAAGAAGTATTTTTTAGAGGAGTATTTCTTCAAGGCTTGGTTTCAAATGGCATGAATAATGTTATTGCAGTTATCGTGGTTACTGCAGCTTTTATATTAAATCAGGTTTTACTGACGGACACAAAGGTACAGGGATTGGTGCTTGGTTTTTCCAGTGTTTCTATTTCCATAGTAGGATGTATTATGTTTTTTGCAAGTGGGAGCATTATTCCGTCCATGATTATGCATGCTTCCTTTGCAGGGTTTTATGCAAATGGTAATGATTATAGGTCGTAGGTTTAAAAACGAGCATTTTTACTTTTCATAACACGAGAATGAAAAACTATGATATAATTGTTGTAATATTGGTATATTATGGCAGGAGTGTAGTATCTAACCAGCTGTCGTAAAAGAACAGCCTTTCTATACATATAAGCAAATCATACACTGGGTGTATTTTATAAGCTTTAAACATTAATTAGTAAAGGAGCGTATTGCTATAATGATTACAGTTGATTCACTTAGTATTAAGTATAAAGACTTCTGTGCCGTTGATAATATTTCCTTTTCAGTGAATAAGTGTGAGATATTTGGTATTATTGGATCTAACGGGGCTGGAAAAACATCCACAGTTGAGTGTATTGAAGGTCTTCGTAAGCCAACAAGTGGCAGAATTAATGTTATGGGATTTGAGCCTTGGAAAGATAGAAAAAAATTACAAGAAATAATGGGAGTTCAGTTGCAGGATACTTCTTATCAGGAGCGAGCAAAAGTATACGAGCTTTGTGAATTGTATTCTTCTTTTTACAATAATCCAATGCCCTATAATGAATTACTTGGTGCAATGGGGTTAGAAGAAAAAAGAAAGGCATATATCTCCAAACTATCAGGCGGACAAAAGCAAAAGTTGGCTATAGTATTATCGTTAATTTCAAATCCTAAATTGGTATTTCTGGATGAGCTTACAACGGGGCTGGATCCAAAAGCTCGCAGACAGATGTGGGATATGATTTTAAAGCTGCGTGAAAATGGGCTGACGATTGTAATTGTCTCACATTTTATGGATGAAGTGGAAACCCTTTGCGACAGAATTGCTATAATGAGTAAGGGACACATAGAAAACATAGGGACAATCGGCAGTATTATTAGTGAATACGATTTAAAACAAAAGATATCTTTCAAAGCTGCCAATCTGGATGTTGAAGGCTTTAAAAAGTTAGGGCTTGAAGTGACTGTACAAAAGGAAAATGATGTTATTACTCTCCTTGGTAAAGCGGATGATTATGTAAATCGTGTGCTTACATATTTAACTGAGAATAATATAGCGTATAAGGACTTAAATGTTAAAAAACCGGATTTAGAAGATGTTTTTCTGGATATGGTTGGATATATACCGGAAGATGAAGTTACTCATGATAAAAAGTAAAGGATATGCTATTTTTTAATGACTATTTGAAAAACAATTGGGTGGCGAAGTGGAGGTTACTATGAAATCAAAAATAATGTTAAGGCTTACAATGTTTGAATCTAAATTGTTTTTACGCAATTTTATCAATATATTTTTTCTACTAGTATTCCCTACCCTGATGATTTTACTTTTTGGGGGTATATATGGGAATACTCCTAATGAAGTGTACGGTGGGGCAGGAATGGTAGATGTATCGGTACCGGCATATGCAGGAATGATAATTTCGGTAACGGGACTTATGAGCTTGCCCCTTACTATATGTGAATACAGGGAGAAAAAGATACTTAAAAGATATATGGCCACACCCATAAAACCGGTTTATGTAATTGTCTCGCAAATATGTGTCAACACCTTCATGACAATTACCGGAATGGCTTTGCTGATTGTAGTTGCGAAGCTTGTATTTAATCTGAATTTTACCGGGAATGTGCTTGAAGTTGCCATTGTATTTCTTTTATCAATCTTTAGTATTTTTTCCATAGGATTTCTCATTGCAAGTATTGCACCAAACATGAAGGCTGCCGGTGCAATTGCAAATCTTATTTATTTCCCAATGCTCTTTTTAACAGGGGCAACTGTTCCTATTGAGATTATGCCTCATTTTATGCAGCGCATTTCAAAAATTTTACCTGTAACTCATGTGGTTGAAGCAATGAAACATGTATGGTTAGGTGATGGTATTTCTACATGCTGGCAAAGTATTTTAGTGCTTATTGGAGTTATGATAGGGTGCTTTGCATTATCAATAAAATTTTTTAGGTGGGAGTAAGAGTGAATACGTTTGTTTTAGATTTTATAGAGAAGAATAATTTGGTTAAAATTAACTCAATAGATGAAAGTTTGTTTTTAAAGGGTAAAATACAACAAAGCTTCTTTATGTATTTAATAATTGAAATTGAGGATAAGTATGGTATCTCATTTGAAGATGAAGAATTGGTAATTGAGAATTTTGATACCATACAGTTAATTGAGTCAATGGTCATTTGTAAGCTTGAAAAGTCCTAAGGCACATATAGTAGTAACCATTTGTCCGAGTAAATCAAAATCTGTCTAAATCTACATTTCTTGAAATAAATTAATCAGTGTGTCAGAAATAATTATCTTTTTGTGCTGCATTCAATTCTGAACTGAAATCCAAACTATTACCAAGTAACCAATAAATTTAACTTTAAACTAAAAATATTCAATTTTCAACATCAAAAGCAAGTTATATAATAAATACATATATGTAAAATATAGGGTTGCTATTATAATTACCTGTCACCGTTACAAACACACCGTACTTCTTCATATCTAATTTACACTTTTTCTCTCCGGCTCAGAGATAGAGGTGTTGATTTTTCACATTTTAACTGACCGAAGTGAAAATTTATATAAATAAATCATAAAAAATCTATTTTAATAAATAGGTTTAGACATTTTAACAATGTCATATTTAATCTAAGGAGGAAATGTTGAAATATGAAAAAAAGTTCAGTGTTTTTAATTGGTTTGGCTATGTTGATGGTGATTCAAGGGCAAGTATATGCGGCATCATTTATTGACTACTTCACGGCAACACCTGTAATAGAGTCCTTGTCATCTTCTTGCTGGGGTGCCGCGGAGGTAGGTCCACGTGATCAATCCAACGGTTTGGAAGACAAAACCATGTCAAAGTATTGTTATTGGGATGGAGGAATCATCAAGGGGGAAGATGGCAGATACCACATGTTTGCAAGCCGATGGAATCAGAGCGCCGGACATAACGGCTGGTTTGGCTCGGTGGCTGTTCATGCAACAAGTACTAACCTATATGGTCCTTATACGGATCAAGGCTTGTGCTGGCCGAATGATCAGGGAGGTAAAGGCCATAACGTGGTTCCCCTTCAATTAAAGGATGGTCGGTATGCAATTGTTGTTAGTGAAACCAGACGTCCGGCGGATATTTTTGTTTCCAATTCTCTGGATGGGCCATGGTCAAAGCTGGGAAGTATGTCCATTGCTTCAAATTCATACTCATCACTTTTCTCGGCATCAAATGTTTACATTATGCTTCGCCCCGATGGACGTTATGCGGCTATTGGCAGGGATGCGGTAATCGGTATATCTGACAATATTCTTGGACCTTATACCATTCAGGGAACTAATATTTATGCCAAGACTCAGGGATGTCCTACAGTGAATATGGAAGATCCAGTTATCTGGTACAGTGGCGGTGAGTATCATATTGTCGTTAACAAATGGGACACACGCAAAGCATATCACCTTACTTCAAAGGATGGTATCAGCAATTGGAAGCTTCAATCTGGGTATGCTTTTGATCCCACATCGAATTTTATTCGCTATACAAATGGTACCGCTAATCACTGGAATAAACTTGAAAGACCTAATGTATACATGGAGAACGGTCATGTTGTCGCAATGACACTTGCAGCCATAGATGTTGCAAAAGACAAAGAACTGGGCAATGACAAACATGGCAGCAAGGTTATTGTTATCCCGTTTAATGGAGCAGGACTGGATAAAATTGATACTGAACCGATATCAGCCTTTACGCAAATAGAAGCAGAAAGATTCAGCGACCAATCAGGAGTACAGTCTGAGTCTTGCAATGAAGGCGGTGAGGATATTGGGTATATTGAAAATGGAGACTATACTGTATACAATAATGTGGATTTTGGTACCGATGCGGCAGGTTTTCAAGCCAGAGTGGCTAGCAGCACCAGTGGCGGTAATATAGAAATCAGGCTTGACAGTCTCACTGGTACTCTTATAGGAACTTGTCCGGTTACCGCAACCGGAGATTGGCAGACTTGGACGGATGCAAAGTGCAGCATCAGCGGGGTAACTGGAAAACATAACTTATATCTGAAATTTACCGGAGGAAGTGGATACTTATTTAACTTTAACTGGTTCAAATTTACTAAAAAGGATGTAGTAACTGTACTTGCCGGAGATTTGAACGGAGATAAAAGCGTTGATGCGACGGACTATGTACTTATGAAAAAGTATATTGTAGGGTTAATTAGTGATTTTCCTGTAGAGGATGACTTAAAGGCAGGGGATCTTAATTCTGATGGAGAGATAAATTCACTTGATTTTGCTATGTTAAAGAAGATTATTCTGGGAGATATTTAGAAATAACTTTTAATATATGGTAATGTTTGTAAAATTTTTAATGCCTTTAATATACTTAATAACAATAATTGAGAATAAAGTTGCTGTAATTTTATTTATCTTTATAGTTTCTTTGATTAACTCCAAAGTAAGACCGTTTATAAATAATTATGTGCTTACTCATTCAAAAGATAATAAAGCATATAATATGTCATTAATGAGTTTGGTTTATAACATAATCAATGTCATTTTAATGGTTTTATTATCTAGAATTATTAATATGTTTGGTTATAATAATGCCATTATTCTTATTACAATAATTACTTCGATACTTCTTGTATATATTTATATTAAAAGTAGTGAGAAATATAAATTGGAGATTAACGGATAAAGTAAATAAGGATTGAAATCCTGATAAATAAGGGTTTTGGAGTGTGGTGTCCAGTTTGGCGTAATACCGGCTAAGGGATGCAACGCTCTGAAGCCCTTTTTTATCGAATATAGTACAAAATTTTACAACTGCATACACAAAGTGCAAAAATTTACAACACAAGTGCAATTATTTACAAAAATAATTAATGACAATAGTGAATATGCACAAATATACGGTAAATTATAGAAATATATTGTATATTTTAACAAAGTAAAATATAATAAAAATACAATATTTTACTACATTAGTACAAAATTTTACAACCGTTTAAGAAAGGGAAACATAATTCATTCGGAACAATGCAGATATTATAGATTAGAGTGTCTGCTTTTGTTAAAAAAATTTAAAGGAGATGTAAAAATGTTGAACAAAGCAAAAGGCAAGTTCAAAAGGCTGGCAATCGCTGCAGTAATGATAGCATCATTACTAATCCCAACTACAGCTTTTGCGGGAGATACGCTCACCTCAAACAAAACTGGCTATGATGGTAATTTCTATTACTCATTTTGGACAGATGGCGGTGGTTATGCTTCCATGACCTTAAACGGCAATGGGAGCTACAGTACTAGTTGGAGAAATTGCGGTAATTTTACTGCAGGTAAGGGCTGGGAAATAGGAAAAGAAAGAGTAATTAACTTTTCAGGTAATTTCAATGGCGGTAACAATGGATATCTGGCCGTTTACGGCTGGACCAAAAATCCTCTTGTTGAATATTACATAGTTGAAGATTATGGCTCTTGGACTCCTCCGGGAGGAACACCTGTTGGAACTGTTAATTCTGATGGAGGTACATATAACATATATCGTACACAAAGAGTTAACCAACCTTCAATTGTCGGTCCCGCAACATTCTATCAATATTGGAGTGTACGTACTACAAAGAGATCCAGCGGAAGCGTAACTACTGCAAACCACTTTAATGCATGGAAGAGCAAAGGCTGGCAAATGGGTACTCATGATTACCAGATAGTTGAAACTGAAGGCTACCAGAGCAGTGGCAGTTCAAGTATAACAGTAAGCGAAGGCAGCAGTAATGGCGGAAACAACGGTGGGAATACAGGAGGAAATACAGGCGGAACTACGGGAGGTATTAATCTCAATTCCTGGCAGTGCAACAATCGAAGCAGCAGCCTGAACTCGTGGACAGGTGCTGTAGGTGGTTGGAAAGTGGGAGATTGGATAGAGTTTGACAACGTTAATCTTTCAGGAGCATCTTACTTAAACTTCAATCTTGCAGCTGCACAAGGCGGCAGTTTCAAAGTAGTTACTGACAGTTACTACGGAACACAAATCGGTTCACTGAATTTCAACTCAACCGGCGGTTGGAATACTTATACAAATCAAAGCTGTAACTTGAGTAATGTGAGCGGAAATCACAATCTGTATATCATATGTACTGGGGGCACAGCTAACCTTGGCACTTTGACCCTTGGAAGTTCAAACTCAACAGGCGGAAACACTGGGGGAAACACAGGTGCTAACGGTAATGTTTACCTTTGCTTTGATGATGGTCCAAATAACAGCAATTCAGCTACTCTCGTAAGTGCTCTAAAGAATGCGGGAGCGGACAAAGCCACCTTATTTGTGTGGGGCAACAGAATAAGCAGTAACTCAAATGGCTGGAATGCTTATAAAAATTCAGGCTACAGTCTGCAAAACCATAGCTGGAGTCACTCTCATATGACCAGCTGGAGCTACCAACAGGTTTACAATGACTTACAGCAATGTAACCAGGCTATTGTAAACGCCGGAAAACCTGCTCCTACAAAGATTAGATTACCTTATCTTGAGAGCAACGCCACTATTCAGCAAGCCTGTTCAGCACTGGGGTTGACAGTAGTATCACCTAACGTTGATTCTCAGGACTGGAACGGAGCAAGTACACAATCAATCGTGAACGCTTGCAACAATCTGAATGCTAATGGTAATGCATTGATGCATGACGGGTACGCATCAACTAACTCGGCAATTCCTACTATCATTCAGAATCTGAAAAATCGGGGTCTTGGTTTTGCCCAATACTAATAACCCGAATAGTCTTAAAAGTCGCCTGTTTTACAGGCGGCTTTTGTATTGACTGGTTGGACTGGTTGTCCGATTTCTAGAAGCTAATGAATTTATATAGCTGCTTTAAATAAGGAGGAGAAAAACGTGAAGAAAATTAACCGAACCTTACTTAAGTCTATTCCGGTACTTGTGACTCTGGTGCTGGTTGTGTCTATAATATTGCTTATTTCTCAGAAGGCATCGTCTGAACCATGGGTACAGACCAACGGACCATATGGCGGTTACATCCATTGTTTTGCAATGGAGGGTAAGGATATTTTTGTCGGTACAGAAGGTAGTGGAGTTTTTCACTCAACCAACGATGGTATAAGCTGGATTGCTGTCAATTCAGGTTTAACTAGTAAAAATGTATATTCATTGGCTGTTAGCGGAACAAATATCATTGCAGGAACCAACGGCGGAGTTTATATCTCCAATAACAAAGGCGTTAGCTGGAAGCCGGATAATTCAGACTTGAAAAATACTATCGTCCTAACTTTTGCTGTCAGCGGTACAAACATATTTGCAGGAACCAGCAGCGGTGTTTTTCTTTCTACAGATAATGGTGTAAACTGGAAAGCAGCTAATTCTGGTTTAACATTCATTAGTGTCAATTCGTTGGCTATTAGCGGAGGGAATATCTTTGCAGGGACTGAGGATGGGGGTATTTTTCTTTCTACGAACAACGGCGAAAGCTGGAGTCCGGTTAATTCAGGTTTGACAACCAAACAAATTAATTCTGTCGCCGTAAGTGGAACAACAATCTTTGCCGGAACTTATGGTGGTGGTATTTTTGCATCCGAAAATAATGGCAAAAGTTGGACTGCGGTTAACTCCGGGTTGACAAACAACCATGTATATTTTATTGCTTGCAGCAGCAGGAGTATATTTGCCGGTACAGATGAGGGCATTTTTATTTCTTCTAACGGCGGTAAAACCTGGAGTGCAGTTAACTCAGGTTTGACAAACAAATATGTATTCTCTCTTGCGGTGGAGGACAAGAAAATATTTGCCGGAACCAATGGAGGAGGAGTATTTCTTTCCACTGACAATGGTACAAGCTGGAGAGGGGTCAGTTCCGGTTTATTAAATACCCATGTGGGCACTATTGTCATGAGGGATAAAGCGATATTTGCGGGAACTAATGGTGCAGGTGTATTTCTGTCCGAAGACAGTGGTAAAAATTGGAAAAAAATTAATAATGGTTTATCTAACCCATATGTATTCTCCCTTGCCGTCAGTGGTACGAATATCTATGCCGGAACTAACGGAGGAGGAGTATTTCTTTCCACTGACAATGGTACAAACTGGATAGAAGTCAACTCAGGTTTGACAAACAAATATGTCTACTCTCTTGCCGTAAGCGGTACGAACATCTTTGCGGGGACTTTAGGAGGAGGAGCATTTATTTCTACTGACAGTGGTACAAGTTGGAGACCGATTAATTCAGGTCTTCCAAACCCTAATGTGGGGTCTCTTGCTGTCAGCGGCAAAAATATCTTTGTTGGAACATTTGGCAACGGTGTTTTTCTTTCAAGCGACAACGGAGAGAGCTGGAAAGAGGTCAATTCAGGTTTGACAAACACCCAAATATTTTCTCTTACTGTCAGCGGTACAAATATCTACGCCGGAACTCCAGAAGATGGAGTATTTATTTCTACCGACAACGGTACAAGCTGGCGCCCCACTAATACAGGCTTGACAACCCCAAAAATTGATTGTCTGGCATCAAAGGGTAAAACAGTCATAGCCGGAACTTTTGGTGGTGGGGTGTATACATCTGATAACAGCGGAAAAAGCTGGAAACAAGAAAATTCTGGGTTGGAAAATATCGATGCATATTCCTTTTGTATAAATGGCTCTAGTATCTTAGCCGGAACTAACGGAAGAGGTATTTGGGTAAAATAGGGTGACGGTTCGGTTAGCCATATAAGCTATAGGTGTTAAGCTAAAAACTGCTTAATGCCTTTTTTATTTGAGGAATTGATAATCCATCCTCCTTTAGTTTTTTTATTAAAAGAATTCTCTCCAAAGTTTCGGATCTTTTATACCGTCTTGTCAGGTTCTCTTCGGCCTGTTCAAAATGAAGCATCTCTTCCTCAGTGTAAAATTTTAGGGTACTGTACCGAACACCCGTTAATCGAACCAGTTCACCAATTGTAACGTACTCGGCATTTTCTATCACTTCAATGGGTCTTTGCCTTGACATTCAGCTCACCTCAACTTTAAACTATGGCTATGAGTAGTATTGCAATCCATGTATCAATATAATCTATCATCTTCTTGATTAATGCTCCAGCTTCGCTCTGTTTAATTTCTTTTAAACGGTTATTTAGCTTTTGCGTTTCGTATTTTGAAAAATACTTTTTTATTAACCCGCTTTTATTTAGTAACGCTCCCAAGACAATAGTTTCATCAGAAACGGTGCCTTCTTCTAAAAATTCCGCCCGCAGTTTTTCCACAACTTTTGTTACTTCACTTTCATTTGGTAAAAAGAGAACTTTATTTTTGAATAATCCTTGGTTACTTTTTTCAACGACACATCCATCCTCAACAATGGAGTGACCTACTGATTGGAACAGTTCATTTGGCAGCGTAAAACCAAAAGCGTATTTCTCGGCGATTGTTTCAACATTCATAGGCTTGTTGTTCTTGATTAATTCGTATATAGGTGACAAATACAATTTTTCAGATGATAAATCCTTAGTGATAAACATTTTCTTTTTATCGTCTATGGAGATATAACCGTCAATTAGTAATTCCAGAAGACTACCGGCCAGAAGGCAAGTGGAACTTTCGGTTGAGTTAGTTAATGTTGTACTGCCTTGTGGTTTCAGAGCACATAGAAAAAATTCTTGCGTAAAGGAAAGATTTTTCATAGGGTTTTCTCCTCGTATTATATTTTTTCAGGTTTTAGATAGCTATTGAACTTTGTTAATGTTACTTACTACTTATTACTTACTACTTATGATTTAATTATAACATTTATTATTATTTTGTCAATATTTTCATATGCAATAAGCCTTACCTTGTCCCGTTATATATCTGAGAGTATAATGTGGTAGAGGTCGTGCAAGTGGTATATATCACTTACATAAGGGAACTTCAATGGAGGGAGAAAAGGGGAATTTTATGAACCAAGAGATATGTACATTAATACAGAATTTGAATAGAAACAATATAGCAGCCAACTTTGTAAATAGTCGTGAAGAATTGCCGGGTCTTTTAAAAAGCTTAATTCCTGTAGGTTCTACTATTGGATGCGGGGATTCGGTCACTTTAGAACAAACAGGCATATTTGAATGGTTAAGAAACGGAGAATACTGCTTCTATGATAAATTTGTCCCGGGATTATCAAAAGAACAAAAGAGAAAAATTTACTTGGACAACTTTTCTGCAGACTTTTTTATATCAGGTACAAATGCAGTTACAATGAATGGCGAAATATTCAATATTGATGGAAACGGTAGTCGGGTAGCTCCTATGCTATATGGCCCAAAACAGGTTATTATTGTAATCGGAAGCAATAAAATCACAAGTGATATAGATTCTGCAATAAAACGAACACGCCAGATAGCGGCTCCCCTGGATGCGAAAAGATTAGGAAAAAATACTCCATGCACTTCCTTGCTGAGGTGCATTGATTGCAAGCATAAAGAGCGAATTTGCAATGATTTCGTTTTAATTACGGGACAATTTATAAAGGATAGAATCAGAGTTATTATTATTAATGAAAAATTGGGGTATTAGCCCATGAAAAAAAGCCACAAGATGTTCTGCGAATGCCTTTAAGATTCTAATAATCCATATCAGGAGGAACTGCAATGTCCAACCACAAAATATATTCAATGAGTGTAGCAAGAGTCTATCCTCTATATATAGCAAAGGCGGAGAGAAAAGGACGTGCCAAATCAGAAGTTGATGAAATCATTCGCTGGTTAACTGGATACACTCAGGAGGAATTTGAGGAACAGCTAAATAAACAAACAGATTTTGAGACATTCTTTAAGGATGCTCCCTTTCTGAACCCGTCACGAACTCTGATAAAAGGAGTTGTTTGTGGTGTCAGGGTAGAAGATATCAAAGAGCCCACCATGCAGGAAATTCGATATTTGGATAAGCTGATTGATGAATTGGCAAAGGGAAAATCTCTGGATAAAATACTTCGAGGAAAATAATTGTGAATGCTATAGGTGAGTTTTATATGTAGGATAAACTTTGAAATGCAATTTTAAGCAAAATTTGGTAGTTTTATGTTTACTTTGCAGGAAAATAATGGCTTTGTGTAGAAAATAAATATATTGTTGCATTTTAACTAATTTGTATTTATTTTACAAGAAAGTAGGGGAATTTCAAAATGAAGGTACTAGCAAGAGATGGAGGAACTCCACTTAAACAAAAGCCATTTCCAAACTGGCCCATTTACGATGAACGCGAAATAAATCTTGTTACTGAAGTAGTAAAAAGCCAAAATTGGTGGAGAGTGACAGGAAGTAAGGTTAAAGAATTTGAAAAGAGGTTTGCTGAATTTCAAGGCTGTTCTTATTGCCTTGGAGTTACCAATGGCACAAGTGCAATTGAGCTGGCGCTTTCAGTATTCGGAATTGGTGAAGGCGATGAGGTTATTATACCGGGGATGACGTTTATTTCAACTGGTCTGGCAGTTACTAACTGTAACGCAACTCCTGTATTGGTTGATATAGACCCTGATACATTATGTATGCTTCCTGAAAAGTTTGAACAGGCAATTACCCCTAGAACTAAAGCAGTAATTCCGGTGCACATGGCAGGACATGGATGTCGTATGGAGGAGATTTGTGAAATAGCAAAGAAAAACGGCATTATAGTGATTGAAGATGCTGCTCATGGCCATGGAGGGGAATGGAAAAATAAGAGACTTGGTTCCTTTGGTGATGTTGGAATATTCAGCTTTCAAAACGGTAAATTGATGACCTGCGGTGAAGGCGGAGCAATGGTTACAAATAATAAAGATATTTATGAAAAGGCATATGTAATTCAGGATGTTGGAAGGCCAAAAAATGACCTTATTTATGAACATGTAATACGCGGAGCAAATTATAGAATGAATGAATTTCAGGCTGCGCTTCTTTTGGCACAGATGGAGCGTGTTGATGAGCTGAATAAGCTTCGTGACAAACATGCAACAGAGCTTCACAAACTATTTGCAGATGTAAAGGGCATTACGCCACAGGGAAGAGAAGAAGGCGCTACAATTTTTACCCATTACATGTACATGTTTTATTATGACAAGTCATTTTTTTCAGGACTGCCCAGAGAGGAGTTTGTTGAATATCTCAAGGCTGAAGGAATACCGGCCTGTGTTTGTTTTCCTGTTTTGTCAGATACAAAGTTTTTTGCTGAAAATGATTTTAATGGAAGAAACGTTAATTATGACAAAAAGAAGGAGCATGACTTAACTAATTCAAAAAAAGCCGGAGAAAACATAATATGGCTTCATCACCGTACACTGGAGGGTGATGAAGAAGACCTAAGGGATATTGTAGGAGCAGTGAAGAAAATACAAAATGAATTTAATAAATAATGAAAATTAACTTAACCAATTTGGAGGTATTTATGCAAGCAAGTAAAAAAATAACGAATATACCCAAGTGGCCATTTGCAGATAAAATGGAAGAAGAAGCAGTAAAGGAAGTTTTAGCATCAGAAAGTTGGTGGCGTAATGCAGGAACACAGGCTAAATTATTTGAAAAAGAATTTGCACAGTATCATGGTTGTAAAGGTGGGTTTACAGTTGCAAATGGTACCGTTGCTTTGGAAATTGCCTTAAAGGTTTTAGAAATTGGTGACGGGGACGAAGTAATTGTTCCAAATTTTACCTTTTATTCTACAGTGTCTGCTGTATTGGCAGTAAGAGCTGTCCCGGTACTAGTAGATGTAAAAGAAGATACTTTTTGTATCGACCCTGAAAAAATAGAAAAGGCAGTAACTCATAAAACAAAAGCAGTAATTCCGGTACATATGGCAGGGCAAATAGCGGATATGGATGCAATTAATGAAATTGCAAAAAAACATAAGCTTTTTGTAATTGAGGATTCTGCACATGCACATGGCGCAATGAGAAAAGAACAAAATGCAGGTTCCTTTGGCATAATGAGTACCTTTAGCTTTCAAAATGCTAAGCTGATTACTGCCGGAGAGGGTGGTATTATACTAAGTAATGATGAAAAGCTGCTTAATCAGGTACTCCTTGAAGCAAATTGCGGAAGAGCTGAGGGAGATACCACCTATCAGCATGTTTTAATAGGCGGTAACTCAAGATTGTCAGAAGTACAAGGAGCAATATTAAGAGTACAGCTTTCAAGACTATCTGAGCAAATCAACCTGAGAGAAAAGAATTATAAATATTTAGCAGAAGGCTTAAAAGATATTCCGGGAATAATATTACAGACAACAGATGAAGATATTACGGTTCATCCTCATTATATGGTAATGTTTTATTATGATAAAAATGCTTTTGGCGGAGCATCCAGAGCAGAATTTGTAGAATATTTAAAGAATGCCGGAATACCGGTAAACCGCTCCTATGAGTGTATCCATAAACTTCCCGTATTTAAAACATTGTCTGCAGCTGCCTGGAGAATGGATGAAACTTGTGCTAATTCCCAGCGCATCAGCGATGAAGTTGTCTGCCTGAGTCACAATATACTTTTGGGAGACGCAGCACTGATTAATGATATTGTAGAAGTAATTCGTAATTTTAAATCATAAATTTATAGAGTTAGGACTAATATTATTATGAAAGAATTAAAAGTTAATTTAGGAGAGCATTCTTATCCCATTGTTATAACAGAAGATTTTTCACTAATATCGAAGTATGCTCGCAATAAGAATAAATGTGTAATTGTTGCAGACAGAAGTGTGGAGCTGCTGCACATAGATGAGCTTAGGGAAGCTGTAAACAAACATTTTAAAGAAGTGTTTGTTTATTCTGTTGAGCCGGGTGAAAAAAGCAAATCTTTACATATGACACATAGACTATATGATTTTTTTATCCTGCATAAAATGTGCAGGGAAGATGTTGTTTTGAGTTTTGGAGGCGGAGTTATCGGTGATCTTGCAGGCTTTGCAGCGGCCACTTATATGAGAGGTATAGAGTTAATTCATGTTCCGACCTCCTTGCTGGCACAGGTGGACAGCAGTATCGGCGGAAAAACAGCCGTAAATCTAAACCAGACAAAAAATATAATAGGGGCATTTTATCAACCGTCCCTTGTTTATTCAAACTATAAAGTACTTAAAACATTACCAAAAGAAGAAGTCAAGAATGCCATGGTAGAGATACTGGTTCATGCAATAATTAAGGATGCAGAGTTATTCCGATATATGGAGGATAATCTGGATAGGATTTTAAATCTTGAACCTGATATTATGGAAGTACTGATTGCTTGGAACTGTGATATTAAGAAAAGCGTAATTGAACGGGATGAGAAGGATCTGGGGGAACGAGCAATCTTAAATTTTGGACATACTTTCGGTCATGCTATTGAAAGTGCCATGGATTATAAATATAAACATGGTGAGTGTGTTGCTTTAGGTATTATGGGAGCATGCTATATTTCAGAACAACTGGGTTTATGCCAAGGTGATTTAATCATAAGAATAAGAAGGGTTCTGAATCGAATAGGTGTATTTAATAGTATGCAGGATTGCGATGGGGAGAGAGTGTATTATTTTCTATTACATGATAAAAAGATGAACGGTGGAAATATTAATTTCGTGCTTCCAATTCAAATCGGGGAAGTTGTCAAACAAGAAATAAAAGATTTTTCACTTATAAAGAATGCTTTTGAAAAGCTTAAAAATCAAAAATGGTAATTTTTTCAGGTAGCAAATTAAGAATGTGAATTTGACAGGTTCACATTCTTTTTTTGCAAAAAAATTATAACAATAAATACAATTTAAGTGTATACTAAGGAAGATTATAATGAAAGGTGTGAACTGAATGTCATTTAAAAATCCTGACAAGTTGAAGAAAAAGAAGAATAAAGTTTGGAAGGACCCTCGAGCTCCAAAGATAGCGAAAAAAATCAAAGCAAAGAAGACAAAGCCAAAAAAATAATAAGTATTGGAGACGGAATAACGTGATTGAATTAGGGAAAAACCAAAAACTTCAAGTAATTAGAAAGACACAAATTGGCGTATATATGAATGATAAAGCCGATAAAAGCCCGGAGGATATTTTATTACCAAAAAATCAGGTGCCTCAAAATGTTCAAGTTGGTGATGAAATAGATGTATTTGTTTATAAGGATTCTGAAGACAGAATGATATGCACAATGAAAATACCTAAAATTACACTTGGTGAACTGGCAGTTTTACAAGTAGTGGCAACTACAAATATAGGAGCTTTTCTGGATTGGGGATTGGAGAAGGACTTGTTTTTACCTTTCAGAGAACAGGTGGGGAATGTCAAAAAAGGTGACTCATATTTAGTAGCCTTGTATATAGATAGCAGCAACAGATTATCTGCAACTATGAATATATATAATTTACTAAGCAGTGAATCGCCATATAAAGTAAATGACAGAGTAATTGGAACCGTCTATAGTATCAGCAAGGAGTTAGGAGCTTTTGTGGCAGTGGACAACATGTATCAAGGCCTGATTCCCAATAAGGAGTTATATGGTAATTGCAAGGAAGGCGACAGCGTTAATGTACGAATTAAAAAGGTAAAGCAGGATGGAAAGCTGGAATTGAGCCTGAGAAATGAAGCCCATAACGAAATTGAGAGCGATTCTCAGAAAATTATGGAAATGTTTAAATTAAGCGGCGGAACTATTGCACTTAATGACAAAAGCTCCCCTGAAGCTATAAAAGCTGAACTGAACATGAGCAAGGCAGCTTTTAAAAGAGCTGTAGGAAGACTACTAAAAGAGGGTGCAATAAAAATAACAGATACGGGGATTGAAAGAATGTGGTAACACACTCTTACTTATGGGATAACCTTAACCCCTTAGAACAATATTATAAGCAATATGAATACAATTTATATTGCTTTAGCATTTCTTCATGTCTAATCAAAGCATTTCACATTTCGACTGAATCTCGATACTCATTTCATATCGGTATATGCCTAAATCTTCATATATCGACATAATTAGATAAAATTATTCCAAAATTGCAACAATACCGTAAACAAAAAAGGAATATTGGCAAGTAGACTAAAAAAAAATTATGATATAAACTGAATACATGATAAGCGCACTGATGATTAGGATTAAAGTATTTTAGGAGTGTGCAATATGAAAAATCAATCTCAGATAAGAACTATGGAGATTATATCGTTACTGTTAGGTAATTCTGATTATATTTCTGTAAAAGATATCGCAAAAAAGCTAAATGTATCAGCTCGGACAATAAGAAGTGATATTGAAAAATTGGATGACCATATTAATGAATGCTTTAACTCAGATGAGTTATACATTGAGAGAAAAAGCGGTTCAGGAATAAGATTGAAATCCAAGTCACCTGATTTTAACTTCAATGAGTTGGATATAAACAGTTTAGCAACTAATAAAATACAGATGGATAATAGTACGAGACGATTGGAAATAATGAATATGATGATTAATTCCAATGAGGAGTTAACCACGCAATTCCTTGCTGATCAGTACTATGTAAGTAAGAGCACAATTCTTAAAGATTTGGATTGGATTAACAGATGGTTAAAACAATATAATCTGGAGGTTGAAAAAAAGCAGAATAAGGGTGTATATATTTTAGGCAGTGAAAAGGATATCAGAAATGCAATTGTTGCTGTGTTGAAATTAGGTAACATAAACACTAAAAAACCTGACACAAAAATACTTAAAGGCATAGAAACAAATCAAAATAGCAATAAGTATAATGAAATTGTAAAAATATATCCTAAAATTAATATCGACGAAATTGGTAACATAATCCACAATGCTGAGAAGAAATTTGCCTTCTTTATGCCTGAGGAACATTATAATTCAATGTTTACTCATTTGGTAATAAGTATCGGCAGATTACTCAAAGGAATAAAAGTTGACGATGAGAGCGAATTAATTGAAGGCCAGTGTAATGATATTGAAACTCAGGTTGCAAGATACATTGTGTCAAGATTAGAAGAGGAATTTAAAATATCAATTCCTCAGGCTGAATTTGCTTATATATGTATGCATTTGATGGGATTGAATATCTACAGCGGCACAGACAGAATGAATATTGATGATGCCTTATTAAATATCCCCAGTAACGTTAAAACCTTGGTCTATGAAATAGTCAGGTATGTAGGAAATATCTTGAATATAGATTTCTCAGATGACAAGATACTATTTTTAGGATTAATGTTTTACTTAAAAACATCAATTTTCAGACTTAAGAACAATGCTAATATTGTATTTTCACAGGATGTAAATGTTGACGATGTTTTGCAGGATATATATATGGCTGTTTGGACTACCGATACACTATATAAAAAATATGCAAATGTTACGGTCAATATTTCCAACGATGAGATATTAGAGGTTGCAGGATATTTTTTAGTAGCAAGAGAAAGAAAATGGCGGAAAAATAAAGCAATTATAGTATCCGATAACAGTTTAAAAGCCGCAATAGAAATTAGGAATCAGTTATCAAAGTATATTCCTAATTTACAAATTGTAGATATTTGTTCATATTATCAATTGAATTTAAGAAATCATGATAATTATGAATTTATTATTTCTACTATGCCACTGAGCTACAAAAATAAACCTGTTATGCAGGTGCCTGCAAAACTGGATAGAGACAACCTCAATGAAATAAAAAGGTTTGTTAACAGTTACATACTAAAGAACTCAAAAAGAAATGATAATAATATACAGATATTAACTTTCAATATTCAAGACTCACCACAAACTATTGAAGACTTGCTTCAGACTATAGACGGATTAATAGATAAAGACATTGTGGATGAGGTAGAAAAGATTAAGAATCTGACTAGGATTTGTTTTTCTGATGAAAAAAATAGATTACATATAAAAGGTAATATGTATGTAAAAGTTGTAGAGGGAGATTTAAAACAGTCAATTATCATTAATTGCAGCATTAATTCTAATTTATTAATTGATGATATCGTAGTAAAAAATATTAAAATTTGCTTTGTTACTGACAATAACATGTCAGTTTATGGAGAAGTTATGGAAAAGTTTTTATTATCTAAGGAATAGGGTTGTTAAAAAATGAATATGGCTTTAAATGCAGACAGAAGTCCTAAGGGAGGTAATACAATGAACGGAATCGGAACAGGAGGAGGAAAAGCTTTTGCAGAGATTTATATAGTAAATAATGATAGTGTAGAAATAAATAAATACATCATTGATAATATTGAAGCTGAATGCAAAAGAATAGATAATGCAAGAGAAATTGCAAAAGAACAGATAAGAGCTGTAATGGAAATTAACGCTAAATGCCAAGGGGACAACAATGCAGGTATTTTAGACTATCAACTCTTATTTCTGGAAGATGAATCCTTCTTTGATGATATAAAAAGATATATAAATGACCAACATGTAAACTGTGAATATGCTCTGCATGAATGTGTAAATAGTTTTATCCGGGATTTCGAGGCTATAGAGAATGATTACCTGAAAGAGCGAACGTCTGATATTTATGATATGGAAAAAAGAGTACAAATGGTACTAGCCCAAAGGCCTCTACAGGACATCTCCTGCATGGCCGGTGAATGTATAATAGCTACTGATGAAATGCTTCCATCCCAGGTAATGAGCATGGATAGAAATAATATTAAAGGAATCTTAATGGAATATGGCGGTAAGACTTCCCACAGCGTAATTATTGCCCGTTCTCTGGGAATCCCGTGTATAGTAGGTTTGAAGGATATAAAAAAATTAGTTGCTAATGGAGAAAAAGTAATTATTGATGGAAGTACCGGTGAAGTAAACATAAATCCAAATGAAAATGACATTTCAGATTATCAACAGTATCAAACTAAAAACAATTTAAAAAATATAGAGCTAAAAAAATTCATAGACAAAGATACAAGAACTCAGGATGGCGTTACTATGAAAATATTAGCAAATATTTCTTCAGAGAACGACATTAATCTTATGTTAGAAAATGGCGGAGAAGGGATAGGCTTATTTAGAACAGAATTTATTTACATAAACAGTAAAACCCTTCCGTCAGAAGAAACTCAGTATAAAATATATTCAAATATTGCTCAGAAGAATAAGGACAAGCTATTTATAATAAGGACATTGGATATCGGTGGAGATAAGTCCATTGATTATCTGAACATTAAAAAAGAAGAAAACCCGTTTTTGGGATTTCGAGCTATAAGATATTGTTTGAAAAATCCGGATATTTTTAAAGCACAGATTTCCGCAATATTAAGAGCCAGTACTTATGGAAACATAAAATTTATGATTCCAATGATAGCTACATTAATGGAGTTAAGAAGTGCAAAGAAGTTAATTGATGAAGTTAAAAATGAACTTGAAAGCAAGGGTATTCCATTTTGTAAGGATACACAAATCGGAATGATGATTGAAACGCCGTCAGCAGCCATGATGGTAGACCGCTTTGTAAAGGAGGTAGACTTTTTTAGTATAGGAACCAATGACCTCACCCAGTATTTATTTGCGGCAGACCGTATGAATGAACAGGTAGCATATTTAAATTCAAGCTTCCACCCACAACTATTAAAGGTAGTAAAGGATATAGTTGATTGCAGTAAAAGCAATGGTATTGAAGTAGATATATGCGGACATGCAGGTGAAAACCCGTATCTGATTCCTCTCTGGGTTGCTATGGGGGTTGATAACTTAAGTGTTAGTATCCCTTCAATTCTGGCAGTAAGACAGCAGATTTGCAATACTAATAAAAAAGATTTAGCACCGGTTTTAGAAAAAGTTTTAGCTTTTGATGATGCTTATGAAGTAGAAGAATATCTTAAAACGAAGTTTCAATTTTAATTTCTATTTTAATTAAATACACAATAGGAGAGTATAAAATGATTTCAATTAATGTTAAAGTTATGAATCAGCTGGGTATACATGCCAGAACAGCAGCTAAACTGGTAAGGACTGCGGCGGCGTTCAAATGCTCAATTAACGCAGTAAAAGAAGGAAAGCTTTATGACTTGAAAAATGTAAGAGGCGCAATCACATTAAATGGAAAGTTCGGAGATGAACTGACTATCCAGTTTGATGGGATTGACGAAGCAGAGGCCTCTGAAACTATTAATCAACTATTCTTAGGTGGACTTGGTGAAAGTTAACATAATATAATATAAAAATAAGGAGTAGTATTATGGATATATTACAAACTTCTATGTCTATTATTGCAGGAGCCGGTGACGCAAAAAGCTGTGCAATGGAAGCAATATACTCAGCCAGAGAAGGTAACTATGAAGAAGCACGTATAAGCCTTGAAAAGGCTAAAGAAGCCTTGAGGGACACTCACAGTATACAAACAGATTTAATTACGAAAGAAATGCAGGGCGAAAAAATGGAATTAGCACTGATAATGGTTCATGCACAGGATCATCTTATGAGTGCCGTATTAATTAAAGATTTAGCTGCAGAGATTGTAACAATGTATGAGAGATTTACAAAATAAATAATCAAAAGGGGAGGAGGATAAAAATGGTTAATATTACTTTGGTATGTTCAGCAGGTATGTCAACAAGTATGCTTATGGAAAGAATGAAAGAAGCAGCGAAGGTTAAGGGGATTGAGGTACAGATGCAGGCTTTGGCAGAGGGTGAGATAAAAAACAATCTGGGTGATACAGATATTTTGTTATTAGGCCCTCAGGTAAGATACATGATATCCGGAATGCGAGCAGAATATGCCAACAAAATTTCTGTTATAGAAGTAATAAATATGTCTGATTATGGACTTATGAATGGTGAAAAAGTACTTAATGATGCTCTGGCACTTTATAACAAAAAATAAATATAAGGAGTTGATGTGTAAAATGAGTAGCAAAAAACATAACGTTCAAGGTTTTTTCGAAGAAAAATTCATGCCTATTGCTGCAAAAATAGGAAATCAGAAGCACCTCATAGCACTGAGAGATGGAATTATGTTTACTATGCCACTTCTCATTATAGGCTCACTTTTTCTAATCTTAGCAGAGTTACCTATTGATGCATACCAAAGTTTTATGGCTTCCGTATTCGGCGCAAATTGGCAAGCATTTGAGGGTGTTGCAGTGAATGGAACAATTGGAATCATATCACTTATTGCAGTCTTTGGTATTGCCTATTCCTTAGCGGGAAGTTATGAAGTTGACGGAAAGCCAATTGATGGTATTCCTGCGGGTGTATTATCTGTGGCAGCATTTTTTATTGTTAATATTGTAAGTGTCTTTGGCACAGGAGAAGAAGCAGTCGAAGCATGGAAAACATCAGTATTTACATCTGAGTATTTATTTCTTGCAATAGTTATTTCATTAAGCGTAGCAGAAATATATAGATTTCTGTTGCAGAAAAAATTTGTTATAACAATGCCCAAATCTGTTCCGCCCACAGTATCACGTTCCTTTACCGCACTTGTACCGGGATTTGTAATAATAGTTTTCTTTATGCTGGTAAGATTGGGCTTTTCATTTACAGCATGGTCAGATTTAGCAACATTTGTACAAAGCGTACTAAAGAAGCCGATAGAGTTAGCCGGTTCATCTTACATAGGAACAGTATTTGCATGTTTATTTGAACATACACTCTGGTCTTTTGGTATTCACGGTTCTTCAATTATGACAGCAGTTATGGAGCCAATCTGGATTTCAAATGCCGGTGCAAACCTTGAAGCATTTAAAGCAGGAGCACAAAAACTTCCGAACATTGTTACATATTCCTTCTATGAAAATGGAGTTTGGATGGGTGGTTCAGGCGCGACTTTAGCAGTTGTTGTTTATATGCTGGTATTTGCTAAATCAAAGCTGGTAAAGCAGATTGGTCGTTTAGCAATTGTTCCGGGTATATTTAACATAAATGAGCCGGTTGTATTCGGATTGCCGGTTGTGTTAAATCCATTCCTTATGATTCCATACATATTAGCACCTATTGCCGTAACGACTGTTTCATATTTCGGTACTTTAATCGGTATATTCCCGTACACTACGGGAGTTATTATACCTTGGACAACTCCATATTTTATAAGCGGTTACCTGATGACAGGCGGAAATATTATGGGTGTTGTTGCCCAAGTAGTACTATTTGCGGTAGCTTTTATAATTTGGCTTCCGTTTATAAGAATTTGGGACAAAAAGCATTATCTTTCTGAGAATCAGGTTTAAGAGAAGGTAACAGCTGTAGCTTAATAATAATACTCCAATATATATTATTACTTTATCAAAGTGTCTTTGTAATATCTGTACTCCCGGCAAGAATGCAGATATTACAGAGACAAAATTAAAAAATGGGGGAAAGAGTATGAAATCATTAAAACAGGCATTTACAAATTCCAGACTACGTAGATTGACAGCATTCATAATTGACATGGGTATAATGGCGGTACTCTTGACCTTATTATATAAGTTGTTTGGCTTACCTGACTTTCCGGTGGTAATGGCAGCAATGGCAGAAGCAAACAGTAAGATTAATACCCCGGAGTGGCAGTCCTTGGTAAATAGTTCAACAGCTATCTTCAACATGGTTTTTATACAATCATTGCTCATATATTTTGGCTATGAAACTGTTACTCAGATACTCTTTAAGGGAGCAACAATCGGAAAGCTGATTATGGGGCTGCGCATAGTTTCTCAAAACGGCAATCGTGGAGTGATACTTCATTATTTACTTATGACAGTGAGAAGCTTTATAAAAATAATATTAATGTATTTATTGCAGGGAGTTCCATTTATTATATCTATACTAAGCATTTTTGCAAATTATCAATCAAAGGCCGGCTATGATTATATTGTTAAAACGGTTGTTATAGAAAAGTTAAAGGGAAAAGATATTGAGGAAGAAAAGAATAAATTAATTAAGAGGGATATGATTGCAGATGCCTGATAAATTAGGAATAGGAATAGATGGTGGAGGAACCAAAACCAAAGTATTAGTAAAAAAGTCTCTGACCGGGGATGTACTTTTTGAAAAAAAATATCCGTCAACTAACTATAACAATATTGGGGTAGACGGATTAGAACAGGTTCTAAAAACAATATACACTGAACTGACTGAAAAATTCGGTAAAGAACAGCTTGCAAATGCATCTCTGGCAATGGGCGCTGCCGGTATAGACAGACCTCAGGATGAAGTAATATACAGAGAAGCTTTAAAAAATAGTGGTTTTGATTGCAACTTTGAAGTATTCAATGATGCGTATATCGCTTTAATGGGCGGAAATGGCGGAAGAAAGGGTGCACTTTTAATTACGGGTACAGGTTCAATCGCCATAGGCATTTCCACAGAAGGAAAAGAGGTAAGAACCGGGGGCTGGGGTTATATGACCAGCGATGACGGAAGCGGTTATAAGCTTGGAATAAAGGCAGTTTCAGCAATAATGGATTCTTATGACGAAATTATTGAAAATACATCATTAACCGAAAGAGTACTAAATTATTATGGAATAAAGTCTCCAGAAGATTTTATGGATTTAATATATATAGATAAAGATTTCAGTATAGACAAAATTGCTGCAATAGCCCCTATTGTACAGGAAGAAGCGGAAAAAGGTGATGCGGCTGCTTTGGATATTCTATATAGAGAAATAGAAAGATTGGTTGCAATGATAAAAGCTCTTGCAAAAAAAATGAAGACCAATGAGTTCAGACTATGTCTTGCAGGGAGCTTAATGTTGAAGTCAGATATTTATTTGCGGTTATTTAAGGCTGGTATGAATAAAAGCCTACCCGGTATTCAGATATGTGAACCTCTGAATGAGCCGGCTTATGGAGCATTAATTATTGCATTAGGGGAGGGAACAGTAAATGAGTAAGACATTAAAGATAGCTGTAATCGGTGGCGGAAGTAGCTATACTCCCGAATTGGTGGAAGGAATTCTTAACAGGAAAGATGAATTGCCTGTGTCGGAATTATGGCTTGTTGATATAGAGGATGGAAGACGAAAGTTGGAAATTGTTGAAGCTCTTACCAAAAGAATGGTTAAGAAGAGCGGTCTTAATATAAAAGTATTTGCAACCCTGAATAGAAGAGAAGCAATAAATGCTGCAGACTTTGTTATAACACAATTCAGAGTCGGCGGACTAAAGGCCAGAGAAAAAGATGAGCTTATTCCATTAAAATATGATGTAATTGGTCAGGAGACAACGGGGCCGGGAGGCTTTGCAAAAGCAATGCGAACTATTCCCGTGATTTTGGATATTTGCAGGGAAATTGAGGATTTGGCACCGAATGCATGGCTTGTAAACTTCACAAACCCGGCAGGAATTATAACAGAGGCAGTAAAGACGCATTCAAAGGTTAAAGTACTGGGACTATGCAATGTTCCTCTTTGCACTAAAATGGATATTGCAAAGCTTCTGAAGGTGGATTCAAAGCGAGTAGAAGCGGACTTTGTGGGACTTAATCATATGAATTATATTACAAATGTTTACTTGGATGGACATAGTATTTTAGATGAGATAATTAAAAAATATAATAAACCTGAATACCGTGAACAAGTAGAAGCCATATCTGATATAGTTTGGGATATTGATTTCATAAAAAGTTTAGGTATGCTTACAAGCCCGTATCATAGGTATTATTACATTACAAAGACCATGCTTGAGGAAGAAAAAGAGAGTGTCAGAACTAACGGTTCTCGTGCAATGCAGGTACAAAGACTGGAAAAGAGTCTGTTTGAACTGTATAAGGATGAAAATTTAAATGTAAAGCCTAAAGAGCTTGAAGGCAGGGGTGGGGCATACTATTCAGATGCAGCTATTTCACTGATAAGTGCCATACACAATGACAAAAATGAAATACATACTATTAACGTATTGAATAACGGAACAATAACAAATGTAGCTTCAGATGCAGTAATAGAAGCAAATTGTATTGTGGGAAGAAATGGTGCCGAGCCGATTCATATAGGTGCAGCCCATACAAAAATTGCAGGACTGATAAACTACGTGAAGTCCTATGAAAAATTGACTATCAAGGCAGCTGTTTCGGGGAGCTATCATGATGCACTTATGGCTATAAATGCAAACCCTCTTGTAAATGAATATGCAGATGCCAAGGCAATACTTGATGAATTGTTAATTGCTCATAAACCTTATCTGGACTACGTGAAAGAGTAAAATTGAGAGGCTGTTTACTATGAGAGAAATTGGTGTTAGCGTATATAACGATTTTTACTCAATGGAAGAAATATCAAAGTACCTTAAAAAGGCAGGCAGACTGGGATTTAAAAAGGTATTCACCTCACTGATTTTAGCTAATCATGGTTTTGAAACTTCAAATAAATTTGAGTGCCGGCAGTTAAAAGAGCTTTATAGCATTTGCCATGAACTTGGTTTACATATTACTGCTGATATAAATCGTGAAATTTTTGAGGCATTGGGCTGCAGCTTAAATAAATTAAAACCGTTGAAGGATATGTGTATAGAAAGACTTCGTATAGATGATGGATTTTCAGACACGGCGATATGTTTAATTACAAACAATGACTGCGGTATAAAAATTGAAATAAGTGCTGCCTCAGTTGGGAAAAAAGACTCCTATACATATAATCAAACAAAAGACCTGTTAGAGCTTATAAAAAAGGAAGGTAGCTTAGAAGGCTTAACAGCATGTTATAATTTCTATCCGCTACCTGACACAGGGGTAGATATTTCAGAGGTAAGAGATGCTAAAGAATTATTTGAATTCTATGATATACCCCTTGGCGCTTTTGTAGCTTCGCAATTTTCGCCCAAGCATCTCCACAAAAATGGTAATGGCGTTCCGACAGTTGAAAAGCATAGATATCTGCCTCCACATATAGCCATGCAGGAGCTATTCTCAGAAGGCTTTGACTATGTATTGATTGGTGATTCCATGGCAGATGACAGTGAGCTTGAAATGATGGCCAGATGTGCAATAAACTCAACCATAGAGATTCCGGTAGTTTTTAATCAATATATTTGTAGTTCAATAAAAGATAAAATTCTGAATATGGAATTAACATCAAGAACAGACCAACCAGCCAAATTAATCAGGGCGTCAGACAGCAGAGGCATAGAAGCAGCACCAATATACTGTGCTAACCGCTCAAAGTATACAGTAACAATATGTAACTCCAATGCATCACACTATATGGGTGAACTTCAGATTAATCTTGAGGACTTAGGGCCATCAAGGGAGCATAATGTACTGGGTTTTGTTCATCCCGATGCTCATGGACTGTTAGAAAGTATCAAATATGGCCGTAATAAATTTAAACTGGTTAAATATTAACATAAGGCAACCATTAACTAATACTAAGGAGATATGGCAATATGAGAATAGTAGTCAATTCCGTACTTATGGGGAACCAAATTATTGGCGCACTTACTTCATATAAGGAAGACAATGTAAATTATGAGTTTATTTCAAAGAATGGAATGAAGATAGAATTTGAAGTTACCGAGATGGAAAAGGCAGCTGCTGTTGATTTAACTAAAAAAATTATCAGAAGTCAGGATTTCGGAAGCGCACTGTACTTTCAGGTTACCGTGTAATATTGTCAAAATTATAATTAGTTACAGGTGGAGGGGCGGCTATGGCATTAAAAAAGAGTGCAGTTATTCTTGCTGCCGGAGTGGGCAGCAAAATGTTCCCTTTTAGTACCGTAAGATCAAAGACAACTATAAAAATTGCAGGAATACCTTTAATAAGATACAATGCCCAAAAGCTGGCTCAAATGGGGTGCGAAGACATTGTAGTAGTGACCTTGTCTTCGTACCAAAGGGAAATTGAAGCTTGCTTATCTCCTCTTGAAAATATAAATATAGTTTGCGTCAATGAAAATTATGGTAGTGCCGACAGCCTTGCTTCGGGAGCTGATGCGTGTACCAATGATAACATTTTAGTATTATATGGTGACACAATAATTGACGAAAGGGATTTTGAAATACTTTACTGGGAAGTTGAACCCGCAGCACTTTTGTATCCCTTGTCAGAAACAGCAAAAAATTGGATAGGAGCAACGGTTTCAGACAATAGGATAGGTGAAATAGGAGCTCATTACAGGGGCAGCCTTATAACACACCAGTTTGCAGCTTTCAATTTGGACATTAACATAATATCTCAAATAATAAAAGCACCGGATTATTTCCCGAATGTAAAATGCGGAGTTGGAGTTCCAAGAGAACGTTTCGTTGAAGCCGGACTCATAAAACCTGTACAGCAGGGTCAAATCAAAGCAATAGAAGGCCAAGGTATTTTTTTTGATATAGATAAACCCTGGCATATGTTAGCAGCAAATGAACAAATGGTCAAAATAAGGACGGGGAAGTTGAAAGAAAATAAATTGGCAGAAGGAGCCGGTATTTCTCAAAGAGCTATTGTCAGAGGTTTCGTTGAGCTTGGAAAAAACTCTGTAATAGGTGACAACGTTGTCATAGAAGGTAATGTTATTGCAGGTGAGAATACGGTTATTGACAATGGTGCAATAATCAGCGGAAGTGCTGTAATTGGGGATAATACAAAAATAAGAAACTACTGTCATATTTATGATGGAGTATCAATCGGGTCAGAATGTATTCTAGATCATGGCTCTGAATTTATAGGGGGCTTAATGATGGATAAGGTTTACCTGTATCATTACTGTGAAATGTATGGAGCCTTGGGAAACTATGTTGATATTGGTGCGGCTACCGTATGTGGCACCTTACGTTTTGATGATGGTAGTCCAAGTCAGAGGGTAAAAGGCAGGATTGAAATTCCTTTATCCTATGGAGATGCTATTTATATTGGAGATTACTGCCGTACAGGTGTGAATGCCATTCTGATGCCCGGTTGCAAGATAGGCTCTTACAGTGTTGTAGGGCCTGGAGTTATATTAACGGGTGATGTTGAAGAAAACAGTCTTATACAGGTTAAGCAGGAGCTTACAATTAAAAAATGGGGTTATGAAAAATACGGGTGGTAAGCTTTTTTTATAGTCACTAATTCTTTAGTTAATTTTCTTGTACCAAAAATCCGATTAAGTAAGATTATGTAAATATAAATATGATGCAAAAGGAGTCTATTTATGGAAAATTATTTTCAGGATTTTCACAGCTACATAACTAATAAAATAGAGAAATTTTATAATACTCAAATTGATAACCTGAATGCTGCAGCTGACCTGATAACTAACAGCGTTATTAATGACGGGAAATTTTTTGTTACAGGTACGGGACATTCACATATGATAGCCGAGGAGTTCTATACAAGAGCAGGCGGTTTTGCAAATGTATATCCTATACTTCCATCTGAATTTATGTTGCATGAGCATCCTCTAAAAAGTACTGCCGTTGAGAGAGTTGCCGAGTATGCTGAGGTCATTATGCATATATACAAAATTAAACAGGGAGATGTAGTGCTGATAGCTTCTAATTCCGGCAGAAACGGTATGATTGTGGAGCTGGCAAAGCTTGTACGGGAGAATGGGGCACAGGTTATAGCCCTCACTAATCCAAGGAAACCTGAGAACGAAAAATCCAGACATCCAAGCGGAAAATATCTTTATCAATATGCTGATGTTGTCATTGATAACTGTACGGGAACAGGAGATGCCGATTATTTCGTAAAGGAGGCCGGCACGTGTATGGGGGCTGTATCAACAATTACAGGAGCCTATGCAGCGCAGTTTATTTCAATAATACTGGCCAAAAAGCTGTCTTTAAAAGGAATAATTCCTTCAGTTTTTAAAAGCTCAAATATGGATGGCGGAGATGAATGGAATAAAAGGCTATTTGAAAGATATTACGGAGTTTAGAATTGTATATTTTTGAAAATGATATATGCGCTTATTATGTATCATTTTACGAATATAAAAATCAATTTAAAGGAGGAAAAAGAATGAAAAGGCACTCATTCAAAAAAGCTATTATTTTAGCAGTAGTTGCGGCCTTACTGTTGACCTGCGCTCCTTTAGTTTCCATGGCTCAGTCCTTTGATGATGTAAGTAAGGGATTTTGGGCGGGAGAGGCTATTGAAAAATGGAGTGATGCACAGGTATTGGCAGGGTCAAATGGAAAGTTCAGACCAAATGACCAAATAACAAGAGCAGAATTTGCGGCGGTACTTAACAAAATAATGAAGTATGACAAAGGAAACGCGGTATTCAGCGATGTAAAATCATCTGATTGGTTTTACAAGCATATAACTGCTGTTGCCTCAGCAGGAATTATGAACGGATATGATGGTAAGGCCATGCCTAATGCTATTATAAAAAGGCAGGATGCAGCTATAATGATAAAAAAAGCATTTAGCATAAAAAAAGCAAGCTCTTCCCCTTCATTTGGTGATTCTGATAAAATATCCGATTATGCGCTGGAGGCTGTTGCAGCATTATTTGAAAAGGAATTTGTATCAGGTAAGCCCGGTAAATTATTTGATCCTCAGGGTGGATTGACACGTGCAGAAGCTGTGAAAATAGTTTCCAATGTTATACCAAACTATATATATAAGCCCGGAACTTATACCAAGCTTGCAAAGGGAAACGTAGTAATAAACTGCTCCGGAGTTATAATAAAGGATGCAGATATTACGGGAGATCTTATAGTTGCTCCAAGTGTCAAAGATACAGTCACACTTGTTGATGTAAAAGTAGCAGGTTCAGTTATCACGTCAGGAAAAGCCGTAGTTAAAGAAGAAACTACTACACCGACTAAGCCAACAGATACATCTACAACCCCCACAACCCCTACTAATCCGACAGAAAAACCATACTGTGATACCTACGCAAATGCTCTGGTTTCAAGTAAGGTACCTCAGTATATTAAGGATTATATAAAAATACAACACGGTACTGAAATTATGACATATAAATTTGTAATTAAACCATCTGTATTCCCGGTTGGAGACAATGTAACAACATCAGTATTCAGTACAAACAGAGAATATTTGTGGATAGGAAACACTCAGGGGTTAATACGTCTGAAGGTTAGTGATGGGAAACAAGAGAATTTCAATGACAAGTTAAAAGAAACTGATGTAAAACTCTTAATTGACGATGAAGAAAATGGAGTATGGGCAATCACCACTGGATATGTTACACATATTCCGGTTCAAAAATAAATAATGGAGGGGTTATATGTTTAAGGTTAAAAATAGCATAAGAATATTAGCCATAACAGTGGCAGCTGCAACCGTTATAACAAGCTCGGTAAATTTACCGGTATCTGCAAAGAGCTATGTCCCCGTTTCCCTCGGTGGAAGTGTGACCAAGTTTACACCTGTAACTGAGCGTGTAACGCTGCAGAAAGAAGTAAACTATTTTGCCGGCGGTGACAGCAGAATCCCTACTAGTGGATGGGTTACTACAAGTACTGATCAAAGTGCAGGAATCACCGCAGGACTAATAGGAAGTAATGTCAAGGTAACATTGAAGTCAAAAGATAACAATGGTGCTGAAGTATTGTGGATAGGCACAGATAAAGGTTTAATGAGAGTTTGTATGGCTGAGCCTGATACAGACGATGTTGTACAATATTTTAACGGGCCAAGATACCTTTTTAACGGTGATGATGTTGTAACAGCATTAAAAGACGATGACTCTTATGGAATATGGGTTAAAAATTCAGCTGGGGCAGTACATATAAAAATGGTGGCCAGAACATTAAATGAAAAAGATGCAATATATCAAAAGATGGCTCCTGTTACCGATATCAGAGGAGCAATAAATGATTCTATTGTTCATCTTTATGATAATGGTAATGATACTTCTGATGGTGCGCACCCGGCAGGAAGCGTACCTACTGACACAGATGCAGACCAGTTAACCACTGTCAATGGACGTGTATTTGCACAGGATTCACCGTATTCTACAAATAATGACGGGTTATGGACAGCCCTGCGTTTTGCCGGGGATGCGTATAAGTATGCATATCTGAAACAGAACGGTATGAGTGATGCAGAGCCGATGGCTGTAGAAACCAGACAAAATGCCATGAGAATGTTGTCCAATATTCTTTTGCAGGGATATATTTCAGGACGTGGAGACGGCTTTATTACACGTCAATACCATGCAACTTATCAGGATGAGTATTTTAAAAATGGAAATCAGACAACAGACCCTGATTCTGCAAAAAGAACCTACGATACAAGCAAGTATAAAGATCCTTTGGGCTTAAACACCTTTAGCGATAACATCGGTGATGTTGCTTTCTGGAAGAAGGATATCAATCCGGACGGCTCAATAACATCAGATTCAAAATCTTATATTGCACCCAGAAACAAGATTCGTGATTCTAAAACAGGTGTTTTTAAAGAATTTAACGGAGTAGATTATCCTACTGACGGTGTTGGCTTTAGCTGGGCAGCGGGTGGACTTATGTCAACAACTGATGGAAAATATCAGATGACACCAGATGCTATCGAAAAGCACGACGCTTATTGGAAAACCTTCTCGGGAAATTATATAGTAAAGGAAGTAGCTTCTGATAATACATATACATTCGTTGATTCAGGGATAAGCGATAAGAGCAAAAGACCTGCAGCCGCTATCAGAATACCATACTTATATCTGCAGCTGGCATGTGACCCCATAACAGGAATCCCTGACAACAGCTATAAAGTAGATGCTAAAGGCGTTATATCAGGAGGAGTAACAAACGGTCCCATAATGGCCCCTAATAATGATGCTATTCCTGATGTTTCAAAGGTTCCGGCACATATGATGCCAAGAGTTGTTTTTCAGTTGGATTCACAAATAAAGGAAGAAGTACCCGCTGTATTGGCAAAGCTTTACCGTAATAATGATATTTATCATGGAGACAGGTACAAGTCAGCTAAGGACAATGAAATAGTATACAAAACCGATACATCTTCTGAAGAAGTAGTAGCAGCATTTTTCTCATATTATATTGCCGACAAATTCCTCTTTGCAAGTATGGATAATATGACGGCAGATGAAACAGAAATACAAAGGCTCATGGTTCAGTCCTGTATGCGCCAGATAAAAAATATAGTTCTTAATAAGGGCTATTTTATGGGTGATGAAAATGGCAGACCTACACTTTGGGCAAAATGGTATGTCACTTGGTATGCTGACAATATAAACGAAGGCGTTGGAGTCGGTTCACAAAACTTTTCTCAGGCGGTGGAGACCGAAGCTTATACAGATAAAGTAAACTCCTCAATAACACCAAGCGGTAAAAAACCTATTCCAAAAGATTTAACAATTGAGGAAGTAAAAAATAAACAGATTACTAAAAAACCTTTAAAAGACGACGTTGATAACCTATACAGCGACGGCAGGTCTATAAACCCAAGCTATGCTTATGAAGATGCACCTTTGCAAGCAGCAGAAGTTATGATGTTTATCAGAGTAGCTCAGGAAATAGCAAAGGATTATTCGGACATTGTTGCTGACCTGAATAGTAATCATAATCTGGCAGTTGACGTGGCTGACATTAATGCTGCATGGGAAGCAGCTTTTAAGCCTTATAATTACAGTGAAGTTGTTAAAGAAGCTGCCAAAGGCCCAGCTGCTGATTTTTCAAAACTCAACGGTGTAGGTTATGTTGATATTCTGAAATCATATTTTGAACGTAAATTGACACAAAACATGGCTGATTGGGCAATGAGTTCAGTTTCTGATTGGAATAACAAGACCAAAAAGGAATACTGGTTCCAAAGAGCGTGGGAACAGGATTGCTATTCTCCATATGTAAACGGCTCAGATCAGGAACTCGCTTACATGTCATATTTGCCTCTGCTGCTCCTTGAAGAACAGGGAACAACAAGAGGAAATGCCATAAGAGAAGGCTTTGAACAGTGGTTTGATTATATGAAAACAGGGGAAACACCTGCATATCTCTTCCTTGCACAGGTTGCAAATCCTGATAGAACAGATATTGACCTAAAAGGTGCAATGAGACAATTATATAGATTGCCTCAATACCTGTTAAACTATCCTTCTTATCAATCAGGCAGAAAAGATATCTATACTCATGTTGTTGGTTCACGTAATTGGAATGTATTGTACTCAAATATTGCACTGCCATTTGATGAAAGAAGTGTAATGAAAATAAACAATGACCCGTTAAGCGTGGACAACAATGTAAACTTTAATGGAAACTTACTGCTCAGTAGCGGAGTAAATCCTGACTATACCATCAAAAGCTATAATTGGGCAGAGGACTACAATTTTACAGGCGGTAAAGGGTACTTATATGATTATGCTCCTACATTTACAATGCCTTACTGGTTTGGTAAATATTTTGGACTAATAAAAGGAGCTTCACCGGAATCAGGTATTACAAAATATACCTATGCTAATGTATTAGCTGATTTTTCGGATAAGGGTTCACAGGGACTTGTAAAACAGTATGTGAAGTTTTTACAAGATCCTACATATACTCCAAGCAATAACTTAACTGAAATAAGCTCTAAGCTTACAAATGCTATGACCTTTGTTAATAAGGATTTTACAATCAAGCCATCTATTTTCCCTACTATGGAAAATGTATCGTCTTCTGTTTTAAAAAGTGATCGTAAGACATTGTGGTTAGGCTATACAACAGGCGGAGTTGACCGTGTTAATCTTGAAAAAAATGAAGTGACTTCATATTCTGCTGCTTCTGTAGGCTCAGGAAAAGTATTGCTGGTTGTTGATGATGCAGATAGTAACGGTGTATGGGTAATTACAACTGATGGTGTAACTAAAATAAAATAATGACAAACAAATTTTCCAAAAGGAGGATTATTATGTTGAAGGCTAAAAACTTAAGTAAAGTAATAGCATTTGCTCTGTCTTCGATTATGATGTTTTCAAGTTTAGCATTTGCAGCACCGTCTTCAGTTGCAGCAGCCGGTTCATTGGGCACACCCGCAGGAGCCAAATATTCACCCGTACAGCTGGATTCTGCTCCAACAAAGGAAATGGATTATTATAATACACAGACCCCGGACGGAGTAAACTGGGTTACAGGGTCTACAGAGCTGAATTTTATGCCAAAGGCAGCTATAGGAGATGTTACCTGTGCTGTTAAGGATACCGATGATACATATTGGGTTGGAACTAAAAAAGGCATGATGCGTATTAATTTTAAAGAGGCTGACCAAAGAGATATTGTACAATACTTTGCAGGCCCAAGATATACTTATGGCGGAGATGATATTGTTACCGGTGTTGCTCTGGACAATAACGGAGGAGTATGGGTAAGAAATGCAAAGGGCTCTGTTCACATCAGAATGCCTAAGAAAACAATGCAGGAAAGAACCTATGTTTATGAAAAGCTTATAAATGACGTTAACGACAGACGTGGAATGGTCAGCTCCAATAACGCTTACACATACGATGCGGTTAAGGACGAGTATTATTCTTCAGTTGTAACTACACAGGATAATGACGGCTTATGGACGGCTATGTATGCAATGGGAGAAATATTCAGATATCAGACCTTAAAAGTTACAGGTGCTGAAAGTGAAGAAATATCAGCAGCTAAGGCTGCGGCTGTCAGAGCTACAAAGGCAGTATTGCTTCTGGATTTTGTTTCAGGACGTGGAAACGGCTTCCCATGCAGATCTTATATGCTCAAAGATGAGAATCCGCTTGAAGGTAAATATAATAATTTCCAGTCAGAAAACGGCTTTTGGTTTGAAAAAAGGTTGTTAAATGAAAACGAAACATATCCGGACCCGATTATTGAGGAAATGAAGCTGGATGGCAAAACACCAATAGGAATAGCAACAGTCCGAATTACAAAGGATGCTATGAATAAAAGAGGCTCTCAGGTGTTGGCAAGCTCTGACCTGTTTAATGGTCTGGGTTTAAGCCCTGCTTCAATTGCTACCTTTAATACTGCAAGAGGAGCAGGCAATAAGCTGGGTACAGATGTTGTTTCAGGCAATGGCCAGGTTTTCCCTTTAATGGTTGAAGGTGTTAATACAAATCCGGCGTCAGGAAACAGCTCTGATATTGATCCTGCAAAAATCAAATTCAGATTGACAACACCGATTTACGAAAGGATTCCTACTTTCTTCAATGATTTATTTCCTGCAAGTGCAATTGCAGCAGACGGATATATTGATGACTCACAGATTGTGTATAAAGCGGACACTTCCTCTGATGAAGTTGACGGACACTATGCATTATTTCTTACTGCATACAAATATCTCTGTGATACTTCAGAAGATTCCGAACTTAAAGATATTATAGTAAAAGCAACAACAGATATGACTGACCTTATATTAAAGGATGACCATTACTATATAGTAGATGCACATGGTAAATCAACACAATGGTCAAGATGGCTTTCAGAGTATTTTAATGACGGAATGGATATGATGAAGAATCAGCCTCAGTGGAAATTCAAGGTTGGAGTTGATACTGAAGGAAACGACCACTTGTCCTACGGCTTTGAAGATGGACCGCTGAATGCCCTTGAAGTAATGGCAGCACTTAAAACGGCAGCTTATATTGCAAAAGATGCTGATTCGGTAAAATATGCCGATAAGGTAAGTAAATATGAAGCGGCATATGACCTTTGCTATGAATCACCATATTCAGGCGGCGGAGTAAATAATGATAAAGGCTATGTCAATGGCAAGGGTTATATTGATATGGCAAATGAGTATATAGAGCGCAGAATCATCCGTCAGGCTACAGATGCTTACAATAATAATGACAATGTGCCTGTTACTAAATTTGAAGAAAAATTCAAAGGGAATAAAACCTCAAATGCAGTACTGCATAATGACTGGACACAATATGTTAATTATTCCGATGAAGAGTTGGGCTGGTTCCCTGTATACTCTCTGATGATACTGGAAACAAACCCACAGCGTAAAGCACAGATTGTTTCTGCGTATGACCAATGGTATGAAAATCAGGAAGAACGAGAAGAGAATCCCTTCTATACCTTCTTGTATCAGTTGGCACACCCGGAAAAGACAGATGTTGATTTGAAATCGGCAGTGAGATACTTCTACCGTTCACCTCAAATCAGAAATCAGGCAATACCTGTAAGAGGTGACAGACAGGATGTATTCTTTATTGAACCTTGTGAAAGGGACAAAACTACATCACAAACAAATTATGCACTTGCGCCTGACGAGAGAAGCATAAGCAAAAACAATTCAAACCCATTTACCAGATATCAAGGCTTCACTGCACAGTCCTACAGTAATTATTCTGCCGGTTCAATGGATTGTGGAACCGTATTTACCTTGTCTTACTGGTTTGGACGTTATTACGGAATGATAACAGAAAAGGCAGAGGGCCAGTACTATGCAAAGAAAAACCTGACTACAGGACTAACCAGTGAACCGGCTGCTAACGGAACATCCGTAGACTTGGTTTTAAAGGCAACAGATAATGGAAATCCTGTAGCAAGAGTTATTGTAGACTTTTATGCTGACGGAAAGTACATCGGACGTTCTAGGACTGATGAAAATGGTGACGCAAAATTAACAACAGATGTAAAGGCTGCTTCAGGCTACTCAGCTGCTACCACAGAAAGACTTGTGGGCAAAAATATGTACCATACTTCAAAAACTGAAGCTGGCCCATTAGACTTAACTACAAAAATATTTACCTATGATAATGTATTAGCTGATTTTTCGGACAGCGGTGCTCAAGGACTTGTAAAAGAATATATTAAGTTTTCACAGGACCCAACCTATAAGCCGTCTATAGCAAATGCAGGCAGTCAGGTGCCAAATTTAACAAATGCCACAACATTTGTTAAAGCAGGGTACAATGTTAAACCATCAATTTTTGCAGCTATGAGGGGAATAAATACTTCTGTACTGAAAGCTTCAAGAACAACGCTATGGATTGGTACGAACGAAGGTGTAACAAAAATCAATTTGCCCGATAACAGCATGACCGGCTATAACAAAGCAAACGATAATCTGGCAGATGATGAAGTTATTCTTTTGATAGACGACAAAGCTTCCGGTGTATATGCCATCACAAAGACCGGTGTATCACACATTAAAGGATAAGGAGGGTTAAATACATGATTAATAATAAGAAAAGTTTAAAGTTACTCTCTGGTATATTAACTACAGCTATGTTATTGACGGGACCGGTATCCGGCGCTTTTGCAGCCGGAGGTACCCTTCCCGGGGCAGCATTTAGTGCTGTACAGCTTGAGTCTGCTCAAACTAAGGAAATGACTTACTATAAAACAGGGGATGCAGGTATTCCGTCAGATATTCAATGGGTGGAAAACCCTGACGCACTGGATTATCTTCCTAAAGCTGTAATAGGTGATGTAAAGTGTGCTGTTAAAGATGCAAACGGTGTTTACTGGATTGGAACTCTTAACGGACTTCAGAGAGTTGATTTTAAGCAGAAGGATTCCAGAGATATTGTACAGTATATGGCAGGCCCACGCTATCTGTATGGCGGAGATGATGTTGTAACGGCTGTAGCCAGCGATAACAAAGGCGGTGTATGGGTTAAAACAGCAAGCGGTGTTACTCATATTGCTATGCCTGAGAAGACTATGCTTGAAAAGACATATGTATACTCAAAGATGACAAATGATTTAAATGACAGGTTTGGTTTGGTAGAAGGAGCCGGATTTACATTCTCCGATTCTGCCTCCACAGCTGTTAACTATGGCTCCGAAACCGGAAATTATGTAAGCAGCGCCAAAACCAGTGATAATGACGGTTTGTGGACAGCAATGTATGCAATAGGAGAGATTTTCAGGTATAAAACCTTAAAGGAGCAGTATGGCTCAAATGCTACTGAACTTCAAAAGGCGGAGATTGCCGGAGCAAAGGCTGCTGCCCTCAGAGCCAGCAAGGCAGTTCTACTGCTGGACTATGTTTCAGGAAGGGATAACGGTTTCCCATGCCGCTCCTTTATGCTGACCAGTGAAGCAGCAGCTCAGACTTCCGATGGTACTGATTATGGCTTGCAGTCACAAAACGGCTTATGGTTTCATACTGTAATCGGACAAGCAAATCCAAATGGAATTATCCCCAGTATGAAGAATAGTGAGGGCAAAGACCCAATAGGATATGGAATTGTACGTGTTACAAAGGATGCCATGACTAAGAAAGGCTCAAGGCTTTTCCCGTCAGGCGGCTATGATGTAATGAATTATAATGGTCTTGGACTTAGCCAGGCGGCCATTGATGAACTAAATCTCACACGGGATGACGGAGCAAAGCTTGGAACGGATATAAAGACAAAGGTTGAGAAGTCACAGGAGGTATATCAGGTACTCCCTGTCATAACTACTGCAACCAATAATAAATATAATGTGGTAGACAGTTCCACCAATGCTGCAAATAAACCATTATTTCAGCTTACCGTACCTGTTTATGAAAAAATACCAAAGATATTCAATGACTTGTTCCCTACCAGTGCAATAGGGGCAGACGGATATATTGACCAGAATCAGATAGTTTACAAGGCAGATACCTCTTCTGATGAGGTTGATGGGCATTACGGATTGTTTTTTGCAGCATATAACTATCTCTGTGATGATGATAGTGACCCTCAACTGGCTGAACTCAAATCCCTCATTTCAGATACAACAAGAAAAATGACAAAACTAATACTTAAAGATGACCATTATTATGTAGAAGATGCAACCGGGAAATCAACACAGTGGTCAAGATGGTTGTCCAAGTACTTCAATGACGGTTTGTCAACTATGGAAAAGCAGGCTGTATGGGCAAATCATGTTGGAGTGGATGAAGCTGGAGAGGATGCACTTTCCTACGGCTTTGAAGACGGACCACTGAATGTTCTGCAGATAATGGCAATGCTGAAAACCGCTATTAATGTGACAAATCCTGCACATGTAGAGGATATAGCAAACTTCCAGAAGGCATATGACATGGCATATGAGGCAAGCTACAGTAAAGAGGAGCCTTTTGAAAGCCCTAAAGGATATATTCAGGTTGCTAAGGAGTACATACAGAGAAGATTAATCCGTCAGGCTACAAATGCATACGGAATCAATGACAATAAAGTAATAGACCCTGCAAATCCACCATATTCAGGTGATGTGGAGGATGATTCCAATATAAATGCAACAATACACAACGACTGGACCCAGTACATTAACTACTCTGATGAAAATCTGGGCTGGCTGCCGGTATTCCAGCTGATTCTTCAGGAAAAAGACCCTGCAAGATATGCACAGATAGTGGAAGCCTATGACCAGTGGTATGAAAATGAGAAGCGTGAAGAAAATCCATCTTACACATTTTTATATCAGATGGCTCACCCGGAAGATACAACAGTTGACCTGAAATCTGCGGTTAGATTCCTGTATCGTATGCCTCAGTACAGAGTTGATTTTGCAGTACAGAACAACAGACAGGATGTACTGTATATAGAGCCCGGCGACAGAGATGATAATATTCAGATGAACTATGCTGTTGCACCGGATGAGAGATACATACACAAAAACAATAATAACCCGTTTGAGTCAGCTAACGGAAACTATACTGCTAATTCAAACTTTAATTACGCAACAGGTGAAATGGAAGGCGGTCTGGTATTCACTATACCGTACTGGATGGGCAGATATTTCGGAATCATCAAAGAAGCTGATAATGCTCATGCTATGTACTCACAAAAGCTGATGAATGTTGCTGTTACGGCAGACAAAAATGAAGTTACCTCAGGTGAACAGGTCAGCTTGACAGCTACAGTTAACGATGAAAGTAAAATCTTAGGCAATGTAATAGTAGATTTTTATGACGGAGCAACCTGGATAGGAAGAGCCAGAACAGAAGCAGATGGTACAGCAACCCTCCAGACAGCGCCGACAGCAAATGCAAGCTACACAGCTGTAGCTGTTGAAAGACTCATTGGAGAGACTATGTATTTACAGTCAGCAACAGCTGCCCCGGCAGAAGTAATTTTAAAATAACAAATCCCATTTACCCTTCATATAAAAATAAAAAGTGCCGGAATTACATTCAAAGTAATTCCGGCACTTTTTTTTGTGTAACGAATGCTACTGTGCTACATGTGGTTCCGGAAAGCTTGTAATTTTTTTCTTGTTAATTCATCAATGTATCTAAAGTGTTTTTATAACTAAGGAAACAGCACAATATGCTAACAACAATGCCAAAAGAGCATTAACAATTTTTGTATGCTTTGAAATTATTTTTTGAAATACTACGCCAAACACAGTCCAACAAGCTGTACAGAAAAAGGAAGCAAAAGAAAGCGGAATACAAAACATTATTAAAATTAGAGGTGATCTGTATTGCGGTAGAATAAATGTTGAGAAAACAGTTATTCCATATAAAATCGTATTGGGATTTACAAATTGCAAAACAACACCCTTAAAAAATAAATTTCCTTTTTCTTCGTTGTAATTGCTTTTTGTATCAGGATTGCTTCTGAGTGTATTCCAAGCTAACCACAATATATATGAGGCTCCAACCCAAACCATAATTGGCTGCAAGTCAGGAAAAATATCAAATATAATCCGGCTGAAAAAGCCACATAAAAGCAGTACAACGAATACACCTGTAGATACGCCAAAATTAAATAGGACACTTTTCTTAAATCCAAACTTTCCGGCATGGGACATTGATAGGATTGCATTCGGCCCCGGAGAAATATTGGATACAAAAACATATGATAAAAATTCCAAAAGATTTGCCATTAAAAGATTCACCTCTTTACTTCATAAATTCCTCGTGATACACTTTATAGTACACAAAGTGTACAGTATATTGCGTCGTGCACTATGATGGTATCATACGTGCATTATATTGTCAATTGAATAGGAGGTGTTTTTATGGATAATCTTAGTAACATAATTTCTGAGAACTTAAAAAGAGTAAGAGAAGAAAAAAAGCTGAGCCTTGATACAGTGGCAAAGCTTTCGGGCGTGAGTAAAAGTATGCTTGGTCAAATTGAGCGTTGTGAAGTAAACCCAACAGTATCAACTATGTGGAAAATTGCAAACGGGCTAAAAGTATCTTTTTCGCAATTAGTCAATCATACAGAAACGAATGTTGAAATAGTAGATATTAAAAATCTTAAACCATTGCTTGAAGATGAAGGGAGAGTAAGAATTTATCCAACTTTTTCTTTTGACAGCACTCGTCGCTTTGAAATATATTCTTTGGAATTTCAAACGAATGGATATTTATCAACAGAGCCTCATTTACAAGGTGTGCAAGAGTTTTTAACAGTGTACAGTGGAGAACTGACAGTTACTGTAGGCGAAAAGAGTTTTGTTGTCCATGAAGGGAAAGCAATACGGTTCAAAGCCGATGAACCCCACAGTTATAAAAACACCGGAGGGGCAAATTGTTTGCTTGATATGGTTATTTTCTATCCGGATTAGAACGTGGTTATGACTTATTTTTTTAAAAGCTAAAGTATATTGGAAAGTCTGTCTTTAACATCAGCTTTAAATCTGTCAATATATCCAAATACATAATCCATTATATCCATGTCTGGATTTTGAATTAAAGGAGTCAAATCCATTGCATACATCAAAGAAGAAGCTGTATCTGTTCCGTGTGAGGCGTAGTAGGTAGCATTGGCAAGCCTTCTGCCGGTTGTAGCTAAATCGTATCTCTTTCCGCCACATATCTGTGAATCAAAAACACCAAGGAGTGAGGCTGCTATATTTGGGTGCGCTGAAACATCGAAAACCGCTTTTTCCTCATCATTCATCCAGTCAAGACTTCTCCATACTTCGCAGCCGTACAGCTTTTGGGGCTGAACGTCGGCAGGCAGCTCTCTTAAAGCATGAATGACCTTTGCAACTACACCTAAATGGGTGTCATGCTTATCAGCAAGATTGTGTGTATAGATAACCTTTGGCTTTGCAGCAGAAATTAATTCTTTTAGTTCGTTGACCAAAGCTGTATTTTTGGGGTTTTTCACATCAGCACTGTTATAGTCAAGCAATGCCAAAGCTCCGTATTCACCCACAAAGGCAGCCTTTTTCTGTTCAAGCCTTCGAACTGTTTGCATTTGTTCATCGGTATATTCGGCGTACAGGCCAGCCCGTGGGCTGCCTGCGCCATTTGTTACAACTACGGAATAAAACCATTTATCTTCCTTGCCGAAGCATTCGAGAATACCATCCTGAGCCATAAATTCAATATCGTCCTGATGTGCCGAGACAGCCATATGTGTAGTTCTGACGATAGCTTCATCTAACTGCTTGTTATCCGGAATGTAGAATTCAGCACCTTTATTTTTTAATTCCATAGTACACGCTCCTGTTACTTAGTAATTGTTACTTTGTTAAGACCTCTGGGACAATCGGGGTTTAAGCCTTTTGTCAGTGATAGGTTACATGCAAACATCTGGGCTATAACCACGTTATAAAACGGAGAAATCATATCATTATCAGTTTGTGGAATTTCAAAGGAACAGTTACCCATTTCAAGTACTTCCTTGCTATTGGAAATAACTATAATTTCGGCCTGACACTCCTTCAATTTATTAATCATCTCAATGATATCCTTTAAAGCAGGCCCTTGGGGAGCATATACAAAAACCGGCATATCCTTTTCAATCATGGCAAAGGGGCCGTGGTGAAAATCAGATACTGAATAGGCCTTTGCACGTACATAAGAGGTTTCTTGGATTTTTAGTGCTGCTTCAAGGGCTATTGAATAATTCATACCTCTGGTAAGTATAAAACATTCATTCATATAAAGATAGCGTTCAGCCTTGTTTTTAATATGCTCGGCAGAAGTTAGAATAACTTTAGTGATGTTTTTGGGAATAAGAGAAAGCTCCTTTTCCATAGTCTCATTACCGGACCATGCGGCAACCAGCAGAGCTATAAGATATAGCTGAGATGTAAATGTTTTTGTTGCCGCTACACTTTTTTCAAGACCTGCATTGCAGAAAAGATGGAACCTTGATTCAGTGGCAAGGGGAGACTGAGTATCATTAGTGATACTGACTGTTGTTGCGCCGCAGCTATTTGCACTTTTTATAACCTCAAGAACGTCAGCAGCTTTTCCTGACTGGGATATTCCTATTACCAGGCAGTTTTTCATATTTAAATGCTTGCCGTAGGTAGTAAATATAGAAGGCGCAGCCAGTGCTACCGGTATTTCCAAAGCGTATTCAATAATGTATTTTGCATATACTCCTGCATGATCTGAAGTACCTCTTGCTGCAATTACTACAGATTCAATATGTTGCTTTTTCAAGTGTTCAACTATATTTAATATAACAGCTTCGCTTGAACTCTTGCACCTTTCAAGAACACTTGGTTGTTCCAGTATTTCTTGCCACATTTTTGTCGTATTTGTCATAACCATTCCTCACAATCCTATGTATTTATTATAATTTGTATATATGTATAGAGGTATATACCAGTTAATTATAATTTAGCATCTGACTGCTATAAAGTCAAGCTGATTTTATTATAAAACCAATAACGAGGCAATGGTGAAACTGCTTCGTTATTGGGGAGTTTTATTATTATAAACAAAGACATTGTATTTATATTCATCAGAACGATATTTAGAGTCTTCATAAAGCAATTTCAGGTTGGAATCAGTGTGAACAACAGAGCTGATTTTTAATACAGGAGTACCGGAGGCAATTTTGAGAAGTTCCTTATCTTCAACAGATGCTTTGCCTGCCTCTATAACATTTTCAAGGTAATCAATTTTATATGAATATTCTTCTGTCAATATCGTGTACAGTGATTCTGTCAAATTACAGTTATCCAAGTTGGGACAGTACTTTTCAGGTATGAAATTTTCTTCTATTGCCACAGGTTTGTTATTGGCAAATCTCAGTCTTTTAATATTGTATACCCAGTCATTGTCGTCTAATTCCAATATTTTCAGAATGTTATCCGGCGCTTTTATCTTTTCGAGACGGAGAACCTTGGTCATTGGCAGCATACCTTTGTTCTTTACTGTTTGGGAAAAACTAGTAATATTTCTCTGAGCCAGTTTGGATTTTGAAACAAAGGTTCCTTTACCTTTTTCCCTGTACAGTGTGCCTTCCTGTACCAATTGTGTCAATGCCTGACGAACAGTCATACGACTGATGCCTAAGGAGTCGCTTAATTCTCTTTCTGAGGGAATCAGAGAATTTTCCGCATACTCACCGGTGTTTATCTTTTCTATAATTTTGTTTTTTAGTTGATAATAAGCCGGAATAGGGCTTTTTTTATCAATATACATTTTTTCACGCCTTTATAATCTGACATATTTTATATATTGCTTCTTCTAAAAAAATATTAACATACAATCAAAAAAAAGGCTAGACCAAGGGTGGTAAGGTTTGGTAATTGCACCTGATAAAAAATACAGAGGCAATTTGAAATTCAACCCAAATATAGTATAATATAGTTATAGCTATATAGCAGTATTTTCTAATCAAATTATTTATTCGATGCATCGGATATTATTTCAAACCAACAAGTAAGATTCTTATCATTGTACCATCTTCTGTAACAGTAGAGAATATCCCTGAAAATAGTAAGCAATGTTTCAAAAATGAGAAACAAAAGATACGGATACTGCCGGTTAACGGGTCATTTGTAAAACCTCAGATTTGAATATAAAAAAAATTAATATAAATGGAGGTGAATCTTCAAGAAAAGTAGGTAAAGGTTGTTTGTTTAATACCGGCACAATATTGTTTAGCACAAGAGAAGCCTTGCAACCATTAGAGGACACAGAATACATAATTTTCTATAGGTTAGCAGGGGCAGATATGGTATCTGCATAAGCACTATAATAAAATAAGAGGAGAGTTGATTTATGAAAAAAAACAGTTTCAAATCCTTAACAGTGGCGCTTTCTGTTTTACTGACATCACTGATGGTGTGTTCAGTGACAGTTAATGCAGCTACTCCAACAGGCAAAAGGTTAAAGGATGTTCAAAGCAGAGTAATGGTGGGAACTGAGTTCTCTAGTGGGTTCACTAACATGGATTCCACGTTTTTCAACACTGCTACTCCGGAATTTAATATTGTAACTGCTGAAAATTGTATGAAGTGGAGTGACTTAGAACCTTCACAAAATAATTTTACATGGACAGAAGGGGATAGGCTTGTGAACTGGGCTAAGGCTAACAATTATACAGTTCATGGACATACCTTTGTTTGGTACAATCAAACTCCAAACTGGGTACAGAACCTTAATGCCAACGCAATGGAAGCTGCAATGAACAATCATATTGACAAGGTAATGGCCCACTACAAAGGTAAGATTCCTATTTGGGACGTAGCTAATGAATGCTTTGAGGACAACGGAACCTACAGAAATTCCTTCTGGTATAGAGTTATGGGTAAGAGCTATATCGAGAAAGCATTCATTCGTGCTCGTGCTGCTGATCCTTCTGTTAAGCTAATATACAATGATTACAATCTTGAGTATACAGGTCCTAAGTCGAACGCTGCCTATGAGATGCTCAAAGACTTTAAGAGCCGTGGCATACCTGTAGATGGTATTGGGTTCCAGATGCACCTGGATATACAATATGCAATTGACTATAATGACTTCGCTAAGAATATGCAACGTTTTGCAGATTTAGGCCTTGAAATATATATAACCGAGATGGATGTGCGTGTATCCAGCAATACTAATTCGGCTGAGCTGGATAAACAAGCCAGTTACTATAAGAATATCATTGAAAAATGTATGGCACAGCCTGCTGTTAAGGCTATCCAATTCTGGGGCTTTACTGATAAATATTCTTGGGTACCAGGAACATTCCAGGGCAGAGACAATGCTTTACTCTTTGATAAAAACTACAATCCAAAATCAGCTTATTATGCAGTACAAGCAGCGCTTGCTACAACTCCTGTACCTAAAGTAATATATGGTGATCTTGATGGCAACGGTAGTGTTGATGCTATAGATTATTCACTATTGAAACAGTATTTACTGGGCGCAATAACCAAATTTCCGGCTGAAAATGGTTTAACTGTTGCAGATGTAAATGCCAGCGGCTCAATAGATTCCTTAGATTTTGTTATTATGAAGCAATATCTTACCGGATTGATAACAAAATTCCCCGCACAAGAGTAATTATATTAATAAAATTTAAAACAAAAATGCCAGTTTGCTTATGCAGACTGGCATTTTTGTTTTGTAAATAAATAATGTAAAAATACCATAAAAAAGCTTTTTTAAAGTGGGATTTTATCACATTTTAAATTTTATTTTTAGTAAAATTTTCCTATTGACTACAAAAAAATCAGATGTATACTATATTTATTGTAATAATTTACAATAAATGTATGTTTTGTAGTTTTATTGAAGGTATATGTTGGAATTTGTTACATAATTAATTAAGAGGGGATGTTAACAATGACAGAAGATAGACTTAACGAAAACGAGATGCAACAATCTAGCGGAGGGACTGAAATAAGTCAATTAATTACCAGGGCTATAAAAGATCCGGAATTTAAAAAGCAATTATTAAACGATCCGGATAGTGCAATGGAAGAATATGAATTGACTGAAGTTCAAAAGCTTATGGTAAAAACATTAAGGGAAGAAGATTTAAACAAGCTTACAGTTGAAAATTTAGAGGAATTTTTTTCAGCAGACTCCGCAGTGTACACGCCTAGCCTTGAAGGAGAAATGGAAACTGATATAGCAGGGGAGGATGACATTTAATGATAATCAAGACGGATTACGATAATCCATTGAAGTTAATTAAAAGTCATGACGAAGAAATAGTACGTACTGTGTTGCTCATGGTACGCATGAAAAATCGAACTAATGAGTTTCGTGAACGACTGGGTAAAGCGTATAGAGCTACTCCTGATAATATTGAATTGGCTTTTGTATTTGGAATGTTTCAGATGCTTTCTATTGAGAAGGAAATTAGTTTATCAGCAAAAATTTTTGTAGAGGAAGCACTAGAAGCGTTTGACAATATTTTATTAGTTGAACCAGGCTATTGGTTGGTTAGGATACTAAAGGCAAAGTTGTATTCTATGCTTCCCGGTAGCTTGGTAGATGATGAAAGTATTATAAACGAACTGCAGACATTGATTGAGCTACAAAAGAAATCTGAATACAAGTCCTACTTTATTGTCACATACATAATGATAGCGGATTTTTTATTTTCATTTGCCGAAAAGCAAAAGTCTTGGGATTATATTATCGAAAGTAGCAACTTGAACAGATTTCCAGTAGATGTGTTGCCCGATTTACTTGTTTCGCCTTTAAAAAATTTTGAGAATAAGCTCCGTATATCTGGAGAGACAGATATGGCAGATAAGATAAAATATATGGGTCAAGATCTTTTTGGGAAAAATTACTTGAAATAATACAAGACACTAACTCTAATTGTTTGATATTAAGGAAGTTAATTATGATCAAAATAGTATTTGTAGTGCTGGGTGAGATTTCGGCGGGTGAACTTACAATAGCTTATGAATTTGCAAGTCGCTTGCTGCCTAATCAATTTGATAGTTATTTTCTTATTCCTGAAAAAAATAAATCCTTTTTAGAAGATAATGGCATGAAGTATTTTGCTCTAAGTATATGGGAGGATCCAGAAAGAAATAAGAAAAATATTAACAAGTTTCTGAATAATATTTCACCGGATTACTTCATCGTTTCTGATGTTTATACACTTGAATACTCACAGGCATGGACAGGACTCAATTACAAAAGTCTGCAAGAATATGGTGTACCAATCATTGGTATAGATGAATACGAATATCTGAGTACTGATTACAATATAGACTATTATGGCGGAATAGTCAAAGCAGTACCTGATTTACTGGACCACTGCGATTATGTCCTTCGAAACTGTCCGCTTAATACTGTACGGCCATCAAAACCTAATGTTAAATATTTTAGCCTATGCCGGAATAATCTAAGTCTAAATTCTATTGAAAAGTACAAGATCAGACAGGAATTAGAGATAGATGATGATGAAAAGGTGATTTTTATTCCTAACTCAAAATGGGAAATGTTAAATGTTCATAGACTTCCCGCATTAGGAGTATTTCAAAAAAGTCTTCCAGTCTTATTGAGTAATTATTTATGCTCGGTACACGGTAAAATCACTATACTTCATGTTGGACCTGAAAAATGGACTGGGATTGAAAAAAGCAATGTAAAATACCACAACTTTAATTACCTACCACCTCAAATATTTAACTCCTACCTATTGGCTTCAGACTTATTCATTACAACAAATGTAGTTTCAGTAACACTGTCAAGGGCAGTTTTTGGAACTGTTCCCAGCATTGTTTTTCAAAACTATAAGCGGATTGATTTTTCCAAATTGAAAGGTAGGGTAAATCAAATGGATGATTGGTATCAAAAACTGGCAAAGGACATCAAAATTGCGTATCCGTTTCGCGCAGGTATCTTTGGGTGGAGTAATTTTTTAAAGCCGGTTCTGCAGGATAACGGGTATGTCAATACATATGTTGAGTCACCATTATTTAAAGTAGCCGAAACAATGGAAAAATTAGAACAATATCTTTATGATCAGGAGTCTATAAATAAACTTAAAGAACGTCAACTAAATTATATAGACAATGTACTTTCTTTACCTGGGCCTGACAAAATTATGTCGGATATTATAAACAAAACCCGTGGAGGTGACTTTGAGTGAAAATAGGACTTCTGGGTGCATATGGCATAGATAATACAGGAGATAACTTAATAGCGCTAGCTACGAAGCATGCCGTAGAGGAACTTGTTAATGATGCGGAAATAACTATATTTTATCCTAATTTCAGTAAGTTGTTTGGCAATCGGCGAGGAGATATAGTTGCTGACGGCTGGAAAAAGGTAGATATGATGAGTCGGGGATTTTGGGAGGAAGTATCTGAGTATCAAGCTTTGATTATTGGTGGTGGAGGTATTTTGCTTCCTGTACCTGAATTTGAACCTTTCCTTTTATATGGTTCTCAAATTGATCATTCATTACTTCCGAAAACTGCGTGGAATGCTATAGGAACACAATGGATTCCTCTGGCAAAGCCGAAAATTTCCGAATGGTATAAAAAGTTGAGGACTGCAACTCAGCTGTTGGATTATGTAAGTGTTCGTTCAGCTACTACGTATAGGATTTTAACACATGCTGAATGCCCAATGGAAAAAGTTAATCTTGTTCCAGATCCCGTTATTAATTTAAAATTTAATGATAGTGAAAAAGTCAGAGCAAGTCTATTAGATAAGTTTCCCATTGATAAAAATAAACAGATAATAGGAGTTTCTATAGGGCCTGAGCTTACCAAGCCTCCATTAAAAGATTTTATGATTGACTTGGCACGTGCCTTGAATTACTTGCAAAAAGTAGTTCACAGGAATATCCAGATTGTAATTTTTCCATTTGGTCTTATGTACGGAGACAGTCAGGCATGTTTACAACTTGCAGAGCTTTGTCCGGATAGTATTCTACTGAAAGATGTGACGGAGGCTAAAGAAATATGGGAACTGGTAGGACTGATGGATGTATATTTAACGGTGCGTTTACACGGTATAGTTGCTGCGCTTTCACACGGAATACCCGCTCTTGCCCTAGATTGTTATCTGGCAAATGATACCGCAGGTAGTAAGCTGCGTGATTTTATGTGGGAATCAGAATTAGAATCATATTATCTTTCTCCAATTATTTCAATTTGCGGTGACCCTCAAATGAGAAGTTTTACCGGAACCCTTGGTGCTCGTAATACATATAAGGATATTTTAAGAAGGATAGAGGAGTTGTTGATTCCTGAAAACCGAACAATATGGGAAAAAGTATCTCAAAAAAGAAAAGAAGAAATCAAAGATTACATTAAGGATATGGTTGGATTTTTAGATTTAATTTAAAGCAAATGGTTTCCAGTGGTAATATTATGACTTTACCTTAAGGAGGTGGAGAATTCTACATATGGACGAAATTATTAAGAAGAGTTTGGAGATACCTTTTGATGGAAATATGAAAATAAAAGCTGGTAATAATCAAAAATACAGAATAAGTATGAAAAATGACCATTTAAACAGGGATGGTAAGATAGTTAAAAAGCAAGAATTAATTTCTACTGTACAGCGCACTATTTTATCAATTCCTAAACCTTTTTTGGCCATTACAAATTTTTTGTGGGAATCAGTGGAGTATACAGATAAGCCGGGTAATAAACCGATGCGATGGACATTCGCTGAGGGACTTAATTTCCAACATAGCCTTTTTTGTACCCAATCTCATGAAAAGTTAAAAAAAATTTTACCAGATGATACGATTTTAAGCAAATCATTTCCTGAAGCATTTGGGCTGCCCCTTTTATATCAAGATCTTCCAAGACTGCCGAGCGTTTATCTTTTGATGATGCAAACCTTTGATGTTATGGGGTTTGAAACCTTTGCATCGGTTATATGTTCTAATGCCCATTGTTTTGATAATACGGGGGAACAAAAACAATTAGATTACCTGTCAAATCAAAAAGTTGAGATAGGCGTGGGCTTATACTCTGATTCATCATTTTTTAAAAATGGTAAGTTTCTTTGCAGATATATCGGTTATGGGTTGTATCGCAATAAGCTTTGTTCAGCTTTTGAGTATAGCTGTAATGAATCTAAAGTAAGAATTGAGGATAATGAAATATCTTCCGGAGCAATGAGGGGAGGACATTCATACTATTCAGGTCTTATATATCTGGATATAGATACAGGCTTGCCTGTGATGGCAACTATGCTTGAGAGCTATGTTGCTGTTCAAAAAAATAAAAGTGCTGACGGAATAACAAAAATTCCAATACATGTAAGAAGACGTGTTGAAATGGAGCTTATATTAGAAGATGCTCAATGAAAGGAATGATATTTTTGGATGATTATGAGAAAAATTTGGTTGGTATTATTCCTGCGGGAGGATTTGGAAAAAGAATGATGCCATTTAAAATGTGGAAGGAATTGATTCCAGTTGGCTATAAAATCTGTTCAGCGTCTGAGGAGAACGGAGTTGTTCCCAAAGTAGTTGCCGAGTACACATTAGAAAACATGTTGTGTGCAGAAAGCAAAAAAATTGTTTTCGTTATTAATGATCAAAAAACAGAACTTCTGCGCTTCTTTGGAAATGGAGAACAATATGATTCTAACATTGCCTATGTATGCCAAGATAGTAAGACGGGATTTTATGGATTACCATTTGCAATAGATGCAGCTTATATGTGGACAAAGAATCAAACAGTACTTATGGGTATGCCTGATACTATTAATGAACCGTTAGACTGTTTTAGCCGATTAGTAGAAGTACATGGCGAAAATAAGGCTGATCTTACACTAGGAGTTTTTCCAACAGATCATCCATGCCGTCTTGCACCTGTCATCCTCGATGAGAATACGGGCAGGGTTTTGAAAATATACGATAAGCCAAAAAAAACTGATGTTTTTAATACGTGGAATATTGCCGTATGGTCAAGTAATTTTACTGAACTGCTGCACTTAATGGTGAAAGATTTTATGAGCAGTGAGCAGAATAAAAAAACTGAAATGCTATTAAGCAATATATTTAATGCTGCTATTGAAAATGGTATGAATGTACATGGTGTGTATTTTCCTGATGGAAGGTGCCATGATTTAGGAACTCTTGAGGATTTGATAAAAACACGAAGTCAGATAGAAGGAATAAATCAGCATGAATGCTATTGAATTGAGTTATTTAAGTTGAGATATAAACAAAATAAGAATTATATTAAATCATGCGAGGTGAAAAAATATGAAAAGTTTAAGTGTACATTTAACTGACCAGTGTAATAACTCCTGCAAATTTTGTGTAGTAAATTCCTATCAGGGTCAGCAAGAACACGTAAATCTAAAAGTTGTTTTTAAATATCTTGAAGAAAATGCTAAAAATGGATATGAAAGTGTAAATATTCATGGTGGCGAGCCGACTATTATTCCGGAACTTATTCTAATACTGGATAAAATAAAGGCATTAGGATACCCTACAGTTTCGTTACAAACAAATGCTCGGATGCTTAGTAATATTGAATTTACAAAAGAACTTGCAACCAGAGGGGTAGATCTTTTCGTAGTATCAATTCATGGGAAAGATGCCAATATGCACGACTTTTTTACTACTGTTGAGGGAAGCTTTGAGGAAGCAGTGAAAGGAATAAAGAATGTAAAAGCCTTAGGAAAAAAAGTACGGACAAACACTGTTGTGTGTAAACAAAACTACTCCCAGCTTAAAGATATTATTAATTTTGTTATTGATATTGGAGTAGACCACGTCAATATATCATCAATTCATCCCACCGGAAAAGCATTTGAAAATTTTCATCTTGTAGTTCCTAAACTAAGCGAGTGTATTTCCTCAGTGGAGGAGGCTGTTGATACGGCCATAGGAAGGAACATGGTTGTGACGCTTGAAGGCTACCCGCCGTGTATGTTGGGGGAATACAACAAATATGTAATAGGTTGGGATGATATACATTTCAAATTGCTATTCCATAATATTGTTTTACAGGATTATGAAGTGTTTATGAAAAATGAAACACGAAGAAAAGGAGATCCCTGCAATAAATGTGTCCATGCTTCTAAATGTGGAGGCGTCTATAAAGAATATGTATATTATTATGGATGGGACGAATTTAAACCTGTTATTTCGGAGGACTAGCTTTTTATGAATGTTTTATTTATTGTAACTAGCTACTGGGCATATGGAGAGCTGTTAATAGCATTACAATTCGCAAAAAGAATCCAAGTAAAAGGATATAAAGTACATTTTTTAGTACCTCCTTCTCATGAAAAGGCATTATCATCCTGCAAAATCCCATATACTATACTTATTCCTAAGGCTGGACGCATTAATCAAGTTCTCATTAAGGATTTAGAGAATACATTCAAACCTCAATATGTAATTTTATCAGACTTTATAAACTACTATTTTTGTGAAAAACACTATGGTCTGAAAGTAGAGGATTTACATATTTTTAAAGGAAAGTTGGGAACGTTTGACAACTTTGATTGGGCTTTAAAAAGAAGGGGAATGGACACATACGGCTATAAATCAAAAGTGCTGGATGAGGTAGATGTAAAAAACTTTGGTTTTAGAATAGTTCCATGCCCTATTGCTAATCCCTCTTTACAACATGAAAAAGAACAGAACAAATTCTATTATCCTTTAGTGGACGAATTTCTTCCCTATGACAGACAAGTAAAAGAGAAAGTCAGGAAAGAGCTGAACTTACCTTTGAATAAGCCGATTGTTCTTGTTACATCAGCGGTTTGGCAACAAACACATAAATTGTATCCTCATGTAGAAAGCTTTGTGGAAGCATCGAATAAGATATTTGCAGACACAATTATCAAATCTGTAGATAAAGGTATAATACTCTGCGTAGGTCCTTCGGAACTTTTTAATCAAAAGGGACTTACATCGGATGTAAAAACTTTTAGTGGACTACCTCCTGAAATTTTTGAAAAGTATGCTATAGCTTCTGATTTATTTTTATCTCGTAATATAACCTCAACGACACTGGCTAAAATAGCACTTTCAGGGATTCCATCCGTGGTAATTACAAATTCGATATTTTTTAAACAAGGTAAAAGGCAAGATATAAATTTGCCATTTAAACCTACGGAGCAAGTGAATGAAATTTTAAATAAACTGGATATATGTTACCCCTATAGTATGTTTCCTGTGGGATGGCATACATTCCTTGAACCTCTTGTACGACAGAATCCATATATGGACGTTGTCATTAACGCTGAGCAATTCGATGAAGAGGATACTATCCAAAAAATAAAGAATATTCTTGAAAATCCGGGGGTATTGGAAAAGTTTCAAATACGGGCTAATAAATATCGTGAAATTGTTGACAATCTCCCCAAGCCGGATGAGGTACTTAAACAATTGCGTTAATTTGTATACAATGTCTAAATAAAGAAAGGAAATAAATATGATTCGGAAAGTTTGCTTTGTACTATCCCCATGTGAAAGTGCATATCAATACCCGGCACAAACGCCTCTGCCTCCAATAAGTATGGGAATATTATCAGGGTATCTTGCTAAGAAAGGCCTGGATGTTGAAATACATGATTTGAATTCTGTTATATCTAAAAGGTCAAGCGACGACTTGCAAAAAAATAAAATCGAAATTATATATGATTATAATGCTGTGTTGAGCTATTTGAATGGTACTCCAAACAGCGAGATAGATAGCCTAATTGCTTCACTGCTTAGCGAAATAAATATAGATGATTTTGATATTCTGGGAGTATCATTGGGCGGAGATTTTTCATTTATGCAGATTCATATAGCATTTTTAGTAGGAAAATTTATAGAAAAAAAATATGGCAAAACAGTACTTTTCGGAGGAGGTAACATTAATTATCTATATATATTTAAAGATGTTTTTTATCAGCTATGGGAAACCATACTAAAGCAATTCAACTTTGTAATCAAAGGAGCCGGAGAAAAAGTAATCTGGGACATTATCTGTGGTCTCAATCAAGGAAAGCAGCCTGAAGAATTAAGAAATATCCGAGGCTTAGTAAATTTGAACGGGAGACAAATTTCCGACAACCCAGAGTATGCACCTGAAATTGTAAAGCCAAGTTGGGATGGCATGTCTACAGACTATTATTCTAAATATATGTTTGATGAAACAGATAATTATAAAAATACGGAAAAAAACATGTTGTTTTTTTACAAGTGGCCCAATGTAGGTATAGATAGCTCGGGACAATTAGCTAATTACTATAACAGGGTAAAAAATAAAGATGCAGTTCCGCGATTAATGATCCCATATATATTTAATTTCAATTGTCCCTATAAATGTGCTTTTTGTACACAAAGCGATTATGACAGAGGGAGTGTAATAGGGGGAGAAGTTGAAAATGTATTTAATGACATAACAACTTTAATGGACAAATATAATACTAAGTATTTTTATTTCCTTAACAATGCTTTTAATTATTCTGTGGAGTTCTCAAACAGTTTTTGTAGAAAAGTTATACATGAAGGTACAAAGTTTTACTGGTCAGATTGTGCACGCTTCAATAATATGACTTATGAAAGATTGGAGCTTATGCGCAAAGCCGGTTGTATAAAATTGACCTTTGGTTTTGAAACCGGAAGTCCCAAAATACTTAACTTAATTGACAAAAAACTTGATATCAGTCACAGTGAGCAGGTTTTAAAATGGTGTCATGAGTTGGGAATATGGGCAGATATAGAAATCATTGTAGGATTGCCCCAAGAGACAGCGGAAGACTTCAAATATACCTATGATTATATTGAAAAAAATCGTGAGTATATTAACTATTTCTGGGTAAATGAGTATTTTGTAGTTCCTAATAGTCTCATCGGCAAGTATCCTGAGCGGTATGGCATAAAGCTTATGAAAGATTACACAGGATACGAAGAGCTTTTGAAAAATAATAGAAATTATTTTTCAAAAGAAGGACAGATATCAACAAAAAATGCTAAATTATACGGGTTTAATGAGCTCGAAGGAAGAGAATATGAACAAATACTTCTTGATAATAACAGCCGTATATCAATATTAAATAAAATTCAAAGGAACGAATTCAATGAAGTAAGTCAGTTTTACAGAATGCTGTTAGCTAAATAAGACAAGGTTCTTATTCTTTGAGAATTTTGTGTAGTAAAGGGGATAATGATTAAATGATAAAAAATATATGCTTTTTGATGGCTCCATCTGAATCTGGATTCCAGTATCCTGAAAAGATGTCAATGTTTCATCTGAGTTTGGGATTTGGAGTATTATCCGGATACTTAAGGGGAAAGGGTCTGGAAACAGGAATGTTTGACCTGAATACAAAACTATCTGAAAGATTTAACAATCAAGAATACAAATCCAGATTTGAAAAGTTTTTTGATATCGAAACAGTTTTCAGTTACCTGAATGGAGAAGCTAACAAGGAAATCGATGAAATTTTTTCAAGACTTCTTGAAGGAATTGATTTGGACAAATATGACAGTTATGGTATTTCGGTGGGTGCTGATTACTCATTTATGCAGATACATTCAGGCTTTATGCTGGGCAAATTTCTGGAAAATAATTTTGGAAAGCCTGTTTTTTTTGGAGGAAATAATGTTTCACTTATGTATATTTTCCGTGATATGTTTTTTGATTTGTGGAAAGCTGTACTTGAAAACTTTAAATATATTGTTAAAGGTGCTGGAGAAAGGGCTATATGGGATATTATTTCAAAAATTAATGATGGCGAAGATGATTATGCAATAGAAAATGTAAGCGGGCTGGTAAAAATGATAGGCAATGATATTATTGCAAATCAAGAATATAGACCACTTGTATTAAGGCCTGACTGGGACGGTATGGATTTGAATCATTTTTACAGACATATGCAAGAAACGACCGGAAACGATGAAAAAGCAAGAAAGGCTAATTCGGACAATCTACTTCAATACTTCAAATGGCCGGGGGGATTTCCGGGAAGTCCGGGACAAATGGTAAATAAATATAACAAGCAAAGAGGTGAAAATATTCGACCCAGAATAATTATTCCCTATATATTTAATTATAATTGTCCGTTTAATTGTGCTTTTTGTACACAGAGCGATTTTGACAGGGGAAGTGTTGTTGGAGGTAATGCAGATCAGGTGTTTAATGATATTGTTGAATTGATGAATAAATATAACACTAATTATTTTAATTTTGTTAACAATTCCTTTAATTACTCTGCAAAATTCGTTGATGATTTCTGCAACAAAGTTATTTCTGAAGGTGTAAAATTCTATTGGTCAGACTGTGGCAGATTTAACAACCTGACATATGAGAGGCTGAGAATTATGCGTGAAGCAGGGTGCGTGAAGCTGACCTTTGGACTTGACACAGCCAGTGAAAAAATGCTTACTCTTATAGATAAAAAGCTTGATCTTGCACAAAGTGAACAGGTTTTGAAATGGTGCCATGAATTGGGAATTTGGACTGATATTGAAGTGATACTGGGAATGCCCAACGAATTTGATGAAGATTTTGCAGATACATATAAATATATAGAAAGAAATTATAAGTATATAAACTACTTCTGGGTAAATGAATATTTTGTGGTGCCTAACAGCTTAATAGGAAGATATCCTGAAAAATACGGGATTAGGCTTATAAAAGACTATAAAACCTATAGGGGTATTTTGCAAGAGAATGAAAAATACTTCAGAATGGATGAACCTCCGTTGACCCATAATGCAAAGCTCTATGGGTTTGATGAAATAGAAGGAAGAACATATAATAAAATAGTTAAAGATAACAACAGGCGTATAGTAGAATTAAATAAACTGCAAAATAATGAATTTGCCGAAGCAAGCAAGCTTTTCAATATGTTATCTGTAAAGGAATTGAATGTATAATTATTTAAAGGCATAAATTCTACAAAAAGGATATAACATTCAAAGTATTATATGAATGTTATATCCTTTTTTATTTACATATATTCTGGAAAATTTTTTATTTTCCTCTTGTTTGTGACGTTACGTAATATAGTATAATCATTTTAGGAGGGATAGTATGGAAAATGAAGACAAAAATATATTTACAGTTGGTGAACTTGCTATAAAAGTAGGAGTGACCATACGCACTCTTCAATATTATGACAAATGTGGCTTGCTTATCCCTGAGTACACCGAAGGCGGAAGACGTATATATAAGCAGCGTGATATTATACGCCTCCAACAGATACTTTTTTTAAAATCATTAGGTTTTTCACTTGTTGAAATTCGTGACCGTTTGCTATCAAATGAGTGTCCCGAGGAACTTGAACGTATACTCACACAACAAAGAGATATACTGTCCTCACAAATAGCCTATTTACAAAATATAGAGAACATCATGGAAAAGGCAATTGTAGAGATTAAATCTGATGGAAAAATTGGAATAGACAAATTCGTTACAATTATGCAGCTAATGAGTCAGAGAAACCCATATGCCTTTATGCTTCGATATTTTGGTAATGAGCAGGTAAAATATATTTTAGAGAGGTTTGATACTTCTGCACGTGCCACCGATTTTGCTCGAAACTGTGAGAAAATTTTTACAAAGATGATAGATTTATATCGAAAAGAATATGATCCTATAGGAAGAGAAGGACAGGAATTAGCAAAGGAATGGTGGGAAATGGTTACTACTTTTACCGGAGATGATACGGTTTTATTGAAATCACTTATGTCAGCAGGTCTGGATATAGAAAATTGGCCTGGCGAAGTACAGGAATTTAAGCAAGCTACACAGATGTTTTTAGAGCAGGCTTTAAATACATTTCTCAAGAATAATGGTATTAAATTGTCCGATATGGGGGTAAAACAAAATGATTGAAGTCAAAGGTTTAACAAAGCAATACGGCAATATATTTGCCGTGAGCGGCATTAGTTTCAAAGTACAAAAGGGAGAAGTTTTTGGGCTTTTAGGCCCGAACGGGGCAGGTAAAACCACCACTCTGGAATGTTTAGAGGGAATTAGAAAACCGGATAGCGGGGAATTGAATGTTGCGGGATGCAATCCACTATCAGACGGACGTAATCTGAGACGTAATTTAGGAGTACAGTTGCAATCTTCCTCACTGCCGGACGGAATACGTGTGGATGAGGCTATGTCACTTGTATGTGCGTGGCATGGGGTACCGGTAAGATTTGATCTTTTTAAGCGCTTTGGTATAAATGATTTTTCTAAAAAACAATACCATGCTCTTTCTACCGGACAAAAACGACGGTTGCATTTGGCATTATCTCTTGCAAGCAATCCCAAAGTGGTAATATTGGATGAGCCTACAGCGGGGTTGGATGTACAGGGAAGGGCTCAACTCCATGATGCTATTCGAAATTTAAAATCTGAGGGTATTACTATTTTACTGGCTACCCACGATATGGCTGAAGCAGAGATGCTGTGTGATCATCTTGCCATAATGGTAAAAGGGAGAATTGCTGTTACCGGAACTCCTGAACAAGTAACGGCGGTGGGGAATACCGAAACTCGTATTGTGATACGCACCAAAAATAATAGCCTGTTGCCGGGGCGTGATATAGGCAGTGCCAGATTTATAAGGGCAACCGAAGAATATGTGGAGTGGGTATGTAGTGATGTAGCAACATCCGTAATGGATATATTAAAACAAGTTCAGGCAGCAGGAGATACTACAGAAGATTTGCGTGTACAAAAACCTTCTCTTGAAGAAAGATTTCTTGAGTTGGTAGACAGGAGGGAACGTAAATGAAAGCATTTTTAACTTATCTTTGGATACAATTTAAGATAGATATTCGTGAGAAGGGAACACTATTGACATTTTATGTTGTTCCATTAGCTTTTTTTCTTGTAATGGGCGCTGTATTTTCATCTATAACCCCTGAGGCTAAAAATACTCTTTCTGCTTCAATGGGTATTTTTGCTGCTACCATGGGTGCTGTTTTGGGTATACCTACACCATTTGTTAAAATGAAAGAATCCGGTGTACTTAGAGCCTTTCGCGTAAATGGGATACCGGGTTTCGCTGTATTGTTCATACAGATAATAAGTGCATTTTTGCATTTGCTGATAGTGTCTGTCATTATTTTAGTTTCAGCCCCACTAATTTTTGATGCAGGTTTACCTCAAAATTATGGTATGTATTTTGTCAGCCTTATTATCTTTCTTATTACAAGTATTTCAATAGGAGTTTTAATCGGAGTTACGGCAAAAAGCCATTCCATTGCGACTATGCTGTCTCAGGCAGTATTTCTACCGTCTCTTATGCTAAGTGGTATCATGTTTCCTACATCAATGCTGCCAAAACCACTTATATGGTTAGGAAATATTTTTCCGTCAACACATGCAATGAAGGCATTTTCAACACTGGCGTATAATATTAAAACGGACTACAGTGGTGCGTTTGCTTTAACAATAGTAGCCCTTACGGGTCTTATAGCGTTCATCATATCAATTTGGCGTTTTCAAGTGTCAGGTAGGGAATCTAGATAAATATAAGGCTTATGGGTAGCAAAGTGATGATGCAAAACGAAATAATTTTCAGTTTTGCATCATCACCTGACCTACACTATAGCTTTTTATTTATTAAAGCTCCAACAGCCATTTTTCAGCTTCTTCTTTACTTTCATACAATCTGAAGTGATTACCTTTGTTGGTTTCCGATAAAAGTATTACAGTTATTTATATTGTAAGAAGAAGTACAAGGAAGTACTTGAAGATATTTTATCTCTTGAAGCTGCATTTAGTGAATAGCATTTAGAGAAAAAACATATTATGAATGGGGGCCAATACCTTTAGAGGCCTCTTTTGAAATCAAATAAAAAAAGGCTATGTCATAACAAATAGTTGATAAATGGGATTTTTTGTAGGAGAGCCTTAAAAACCCTCCTACAAACTGGAAGTCTGAACTGTACACCAAAAGTATAGCAGGTTTATGATTTCTTCCGTGTCAAGAAAATTCCAACGATTGCCCCTATAAGGATAATCGGTGCTAATCTGACAAACAGCCATTCAAATGCGTGAAAAGCTACTCCGAAAACGGCGGTTTCAGGGTCATTATAACTCCAACCTAAGTAAGGACTATTTAATACTATTAAGACCGCAGAAATTGTTACTATGACCGTACACAATGAGATAAGTAGCCAACGAAGTATTTTTCTTCTCGTGGTCTTCCTTTGTGCAAGTTGTAAGTTTATAATTTCCAGTTTTTCGGAAATCGCTTTTAAGTCATCAACTTTCGACTCAATAACAGTTTCCCCAAGCAAAGTGCTTACGGGTGTTTCAAGCACTTCCGATATGGAGATTAATATATCAGAATCAGGAACTGACAATCCTTGCTCCCATTTAGAGATTGTTTGTCGCACCACATTCAGCTTGATAGCAAGTTCTTCTTGCGAAAGTCCTTTTGATTTTCTGATTGCTTTAATGTTTTCGTTTAACATTAGGGATAACCTCCTTTCTTTCAGTCGTTACCACTATTGTATGAGGAATTGCCCGTTGCTACAAGCAACGCATATTAACATTTAAGATTTATAGTCGTGGCAGGCTGTTGAGTATATTAGCGAGGAAGAACTAAGGCTCGTAAAATAGTTCTATTTATCTTCTTTTTTAACCAACAAAAAGATGTTCCTTTTCTCCGCATCACTTTCTTTGGCATGGTTTACTCTGAGATTGGAAACTACTTTGTAACAATAAATTCGCCATCCTGCCTTTTTGACAAAAGGTTATTAGTCGTGCATTCTTTATCCACATTTTTACTGAATTCCATTCTGCAATCGTCTAAATTATAAGATTGTATCGGAATAACAATGACAAAAAAAGATACCTTTTATCCAATCATGTGGAGGTTATTTTAAGAAAGTTGTTTTTTCAAGCCTTTTATTACATTAGGTTCAATTTTATATGGTTATATAAAGCAACCATTTAACAAGTCTTGTGGTTTCAAAGCGTGTTTATTAAGTAGTAGAATAATGTCATAGTTTAAAAAATATTTGTTGAGGAGGAATTAAAAAAAATGAAAAAAGGAATAAGACTTATTAGCTTGTGTTGTTCCATATTCATTGCTACTGGTATTTTTGCAGGCTGCGGTAGCAATAATCCAAATACTGCTACACCTTCAGCTAAAGAACCATCAAATAAAAAGGTTGTTTTAAGAATGAGCTGGTGGGGGTCGGAGGCACGTCATAAAGCTACATTGGATGCAATTCAGTTGTATATGGACAAAAACCAAAATATAAAAATTGAAGGCGAATATGCGGCATTTGATGCTTATTATCAGAAACTGATGACACAATTTGCTGGTGGAACGGCACCTGATATTATACAAGTTTCTTCAACCTGGCTATCTGAATTAACAAATTATAAAGGTTCCAGCATTTTGGTTGATTATAAAAAGGATGAAGCTGTTAAAGACATTGACCTTAAGGTATTTGATTCGGCCATACTGAATAATGTTTGTACCGTTAATGATAAATTAGTAGGTCTGCCCTCCGCAATTAATGCAGATCCTTCGTTAATTATAAACTCTGACTTTTTCGGAAAATACAATATACCTGTAGATACTGTGTGGAATTGGGACAATCTTTTAAGCAAAGGTAAGGAAGTGCATGCCAAGGATAAAAATGCATACCTGCTCCATTCCGATATTTCATCAATAAGGCAATTATTTGCAACCTATATTAGCCAAAAGACAGGAAAACAATTTATTGGCAATGATTATAAACTGGGCTTTGATAAAAATAATGTAGTGGATGCATTTAAGTATCTGCAGACCTTATATGCAGAAGGTGTTGTACAGCCTTATTCCGAATCGTTGGCTTTCGATAACAAGCCTCAGGAAAGTCCTAAATGGGTTAATGGTGAAACGGGTATGATCGGTACGCCTCTTGGTACTTTCAGTGCTTTTGAATCGGAAAAATTTAAATGTGTTGGTTCCCTTTACCCTGTTGGTAAGGATGCAAAGGATTCCTTTCTGGGATTAACATCAACAATGCTTATTGCTATAAATAATAAATCGGAAAATAAAAAGGAAAGTTCAGATTTTATTAACTGGTTCTTTAATGATAAGGACGCTATTTCAACTCTGGGCGAAGTGAGAGGGCCTCAGCCTACGGAGAACGGAAGAAAAATCCTTCTTGAAGCCAATAAAACCGATACCATTGTAAATGATGCAATTAATCGGGTAAGCAACCAGAAGGGAACTACTCAAAACCTTTTATATGTTGCAGCTACCTTCCAAAAAGTAGTAGATTATTCTATTCAAAAAGTTTTATTTAACAAAGCTACTCCTGAAGCTGCTGCTGATGAGCTGATACAGCAACTTTTACAAAAATGTGAAGAATCAAAAAAGTAAATTGAAGAACCTTTGAGACAAATACTGCAATTTTAATGGCGGTATTTGTCTCAGGGATATATAACAATTCATACTGTATTGCGGATACGCGTACTACAAACTGGAAATGAGGTCATTTTTTAATGAAAAATTCATTAGCTTGTACCCCAAAGAGGAAATTTCGTGATAATATTGGTTTGCTTTTTATAAGTCCTTGGATTATAGGCTTTCTGGCTTTCCAGTTGTACCCTTTGGTAGCTTCCCTGTTTTATTCTTTTACAGATTATAGTTTACTTTCAAAACCTGTTTTTACAGGCCTGAAAAACTATATAGATATATTTACTGTAGATCCGGACTTTTATAACTCTATAAAAGCAACTTTTATTTACACCTTAATAGCGGTTCCTGGAAAATTGATTTTTGCGTTGATTATAGCAATGATCTTAAATTCGAAGCTCAGATTTGCCGGTGCATATACAACGATGTATTATCTGCCCTCCATTCTGGGTGGAAGCGTAGCCATCTCCATATTGTGGAGATTCTTATTCAAGAGCGATGGAATAATTAATATGGCCTTTGGCAAACTTTCGATACCCGCGGTAGATTGGCTTGGAAGCCCGGATGTGGCTTTGTTTACGATAAGTCTTTTGACTATATGGCAGTTTGGATCATCCATGGTAATATTTTTAACGGGATTGAAAAATATACCATATGAACTCTATGAAGCTGCAAAAATAGATGGGGCATCTTCTGTCAAAAAGTTTTTACATATTACGGTTCCCATGCTGACTCCAATGATTTTATTCAATCTGGTCATGCAGACAATAAACGCTTTCCAAGAGTTTACGGGTGCTTTTGTGATCACAAACGGCGGCCCCATGAAAGCTACAAATTTAATGTCACTAATGATTTATGATAATGCTTTCAGCTTCTTTAAGATGGGTTACGCGTCCGCTCTATCATGGATTTTATTTATTGTCATCATTGCAATGACGCTGATCATATTCAGAACATCAAATAATTGGGTTCACTATGAGGATAAGGAGGATTTTTAATGGGTTTCAGAATAAAATATACGTTAAAAAATGTTTTTCTACTTCTTTTTGGACTTTTACTTATCTACCCATTGGTTTGGCTCTTTTTTGCCTCATTTAAAACTAATAATGAGATTTTTGGTTCCCTCAAATTACTTCCAAATAGCTTTAGTTGGGACGCCTATATAAATGGATGGAAAGGCAGTGGACAGTTCGGATATGGCGTATTTCTTTTAAATACCTTTAAACTCGTTATACCGACAGTACTTTTTACAATTGCATCAAGTTCGGTTGTTGCCTATGGTTTTGCAAGATTTAACTTTGTGCTTAAGAAACCGCTTTTTGCATTGATGATTTCAACTCTTATGTTACCGAATACGGTAATAATAATACCAAGGTATCTCCAATTTCAAAAATTAGGTTGGCTCAACAGCTACCTTCCATTTATCGTACCTGCAATATTTGCCTGTTATCCTTTCTTTATCTTTATGCTGGTACAATTTTTCCGCGGAATTCCCCGTGATTTGGATGAGTCTGCATTTTTAGACGGATGTGGCCGGGTAAGATTTTTAATCAGTATACTGCTGCCGCTTTCAAAATCAGCATTGTTTTCAGTGGCAATATTTCAGTTTATTTGGACCTGGAATGACTTCTTCAATACATTAATTTATATAGATAGTGTAAAAAAATTCCCGCTTTCACTGGGGCTAAGGATGTCGATGGATGCGACAACCTCTATTAACTGGAATCAAATCATAGCAATGTCAATTATTACGATCATTCCGCCAGTAATCTTATTCTTCTTTGCTCAGAAGCATTTTGTTCAAGGCATAGCGACAACTGGAATAAAGGGGTAAAAATATTATTATAGCAGGAGGATATAAAGTGAATAAAAAGATTAATATTGCAATTATCGGATGTGGTGTTATTGCCCATTCCCATGTGGAGGCTATCAAAAAAATTACAAAGGCAGAACTTGTTGCAGTATGCGATATTATAGAGGAAAAAGCCAAGGAATTTGCTGATAAATATGGTGTAGTAAGTTATTGTACTGATTATTTGGAATTGCTTTCAAGAAGTGATATTGATCTTGTTTCAATATGTGTCCCAAGTGGAGCAAGAAGGGACATAATAGTTGATGCAGCCCGGTATCAAAAGCATATTCTGAGTGAGAAACCTCTGGAAATTACCAAAGATAGGATGACAGATATGATTGATGCCTGTCGGAAGGCAGGGGTATTGCTAGGTGGTGTATTCCAGAGAAGAACGATGAAATCGGCTGTCTATACACGAAGGCTGATTCAGGAGGGCAAACTTGGAAAGATTGTAATGGCCAATGTTTATGTTAAGCATGTCAGGTCGCAGGAATATTATAATAGTGCTGGCTGGAGAGGTACCTGGGAACTGGATGGCGGCGGTGCTCTGATGAATCAGGGAATACACGGAATCGATCTAATGCAGTGGATGATTGGGGATATCGAAAGTGTAATGGCCTATGCCGATCATTTAATTAGGAAAATAGAGGTTGAAGATACTGCAGTAGCGGCGATGAAGTACAAAAATGGCGCTTTTGGTGTTATACAAGGGGCAACTTCCATTTATGGGCAGGAAGAAATCATGTTTGAAGTACATGGTGAAAAAGGTACGATTGCCTTTGGAGATAATGGTTTTGTGAAGTTCAACGTAGAGGATGTAGAAAATGATTTGAAAACCTTTGGCAGCGATATATCTAAGTTTGACCATTTTGAAATCATCAACGATATGGTTGATGCCATCATAAATAAAAGAGAACCGATGGTTCCGGGTGAAGAGGCGAGAAAGGCTGTTGACCTCATACTTGCAATATATAAATCCGCAAAAAGCGGGAAAATGGTAAAACTGTAATACATTAGGGGGTACTGATTTATGAAATTTGGTGTTATTGGTTCTGCACATGGACACATCTATGAATTCGTCGAGGATATGTTGTCTTTGGGTGGTGAATTTTCGGGCATATTTAATGACAATTCTGAATTGGCTCTGGATTTATCAAAAAAGTATGACGTTCCTTTATTTGATGATGTAGAGAAGCTTTTTGCATGTGGAATTGAAATCATAGGCACTACAGCTATAAATAACAGGAAGATTGATATTATTGAACAATGCAGCCAGCACGGTGTTCATGTTATGGCTGATAAACCGGTTGTTATAAATGAAGGTCAATACCTGAGACTTAAGAAAGTAATTGAAGAGGGTAAAATTGAAGTTGGTTTGATGCTGACCATACGATTTATGGATGAAGTTCAGGCAGTCAAAGATATACTGGCTGATAATAGAATAGGAGAGCTTCTATCGGTTGAAATATTTAACCCGCACAGACTCACTCCTCATACAAGACCTGACTGGCATTTTGAAGAGGATTTGAATGGTGGAATTATAATTGATTTACTGGTTCATTCCATTGATTTGTTTCAATGGTTTACATCGAGTGAAATCGAGTCCTATACAGGCATAGTCCAAAAATCTATTTTAAAAGAAAAAAAGACGTTTTATGATAGTTCACAATTCTTTGTTACGAGCAAAAGCGGTATCAGCGGGTACTTCCGAGTAGATTGGCATATTCCTGACACCCACTGGAATTGGGGAGATATGAGAATTTTCTGTACAGGTTCTAAAGGATGTCTTGAGGCAAGGTGTCTGGGAGATCCTTTAACCAAAGAGCCCATTGTAGTTTTATTTGAAAATGGCAGTGAAACAGTTAAACTCAATGTGCCAAAGGTCAATAATTCTGTAACTAAAGATTTCTTCAACAGGATTAATAAACAGAATTATCTGATTGGACACAAAGCAATCCTTGATGTATGCAAGAATAGTATAGCGTTTAGTAAAAATGCAAAAAAAGTAGTAATGCCGGACGATTAATTATATAAAGCAAGTAGGATGGAGGGATTGCATTGCCAGAAAATAAAGAATACATGGCTGGAAACTTGAAAGTAAAGATATTTAATTCTCGGGAAGCTTTAGGTAAGGAAGCAGCAATAGAAGCTGCAGTCGCTATCAAGAGAGTCCTTGAACAAAAAAAGGAAGTCAATATTATTTTTGCAGCAGCACCTTCACAAAATGAGTTTTTATCTGCATTAATAGCAGATGTGGAGATTCCGTGGGGAAGTATAAATGCATTTCATATGGATGAATATATAAATCTGGACTATGAAGCACCACAGGGTTTTGGAAATTTTTTAAGGCAGAGATTATTTGAAAAGGTGGATTTTAAGTCTGTACATTATCTGGATGGAAATGCAGAGGATATTGAAGCTGAGTGCCGGCGGTATTCCAGACTCCTTCAGGAGTATCCGACAGATATAGTATGTATGGGAATAGGAGAGAACGGACATATTGCATTTAATGATCCTCATGTTGCAAATTTTGACGATAAGTATCTGGTAAAGGTAGCTTCACTGGATTTGAAGTGCAGAACGCAGCAAGTTAATGACGGCTGCTTTGCCAGTCTTGATGAAGTTCCTGTTAATGCTGTTACTCTTACTATACCGGCGCTTACTGCAGCAGATTGTATATTTTGTATGGTCCCCGGTAGGACAAAAGCCGATGCGGTATACGGGACTGTCTTAGGCGAGGTTACTGAAAATTGCCCTGCGTCAATTCTACAGAGACATAAAAATGCAATACTGTATATTGATAAGGAGTCCGGAAGTCGGGTTGTCGACTTTATGTAAATTAATAGGAGCTAATGCAGAATGGTCCAGTCGAAAAATAAGCAAAATTATGTTGTTTTTCGATTGGATGTTTGCATTTGCCAGAAGTGAGGGAAAATGTGAACAGAATTAAAATTGTAAATGGAAAGATATTAACACCCGGTAAGTTAATAAGTAATGGATGTATTGTCATCGAAAATGGCATTATTCAGTGTATCAGTGAAACGGATGTTAAGGTTGAAGAATGTAGAATCATTAATGCAAAGGGCAATTACGTTTCACCCGGATTTATTGATATCCATGTCCACGGTGGTGGTGGTTATGATTTTATGGATGGAACCGTTGAGGCTTATCTGGGAGCAGCAAATCTTCATGCCATTCACGGGACAACTGCTATGGTGCCTACTACATTGACAAGTACAAATGATGAATTAAAAAATACTTTTTTGGTATTCAGCCAGGCTAAAAAGCAGAATGAAAAGGGAGCAGAACTGCTTGGACTGCATTTGGAAGGCCCATACTTTTCTTTTGAACAAAGGGGTGCTCAAGATCCAAGGTATATAAGAAATCCTCAACCGGATGAATACAAGGAAATCTTACGTTGGTCTGATGATATTGTAAGATGGAGTGCAGCACCGGAGCTAGATGGTGCTTTGGAGTTTGGCAACTATCTTAAATCAACAGGAATCCTGCCTTCCATAGCCCATTCCGATGCAACCTTTGAAGAAGTTGAGAAGGCAGTTAAATATGGTTTTACTCATATAACGCATTTATATTCTGCTATGTCAACGATAAAAAGGGTAAATGGTTACAGGCATGCAGGTGTAATAGAGAGTGCCTATTATTTTGATGAATTAACAGTAGAAATAATAGCAGACGGGATTCATCTACCCCCAAGCCTGTTAAAATTAATTTATAGGATTAAGGGCCCTGGTAAGACGGCACTTGTAACAGATGCAATGAGGGCCGCCGGTATGAGAGATGGAGAAAGCATACTGGGAAGCATAAAGGATGGGCAAAAGGTTATTGTTGAAGATGGAGTGGCTAAATTGCAGGATAGGACAGCTTTCGCAGGAAGCGTTGCAACAACCGACAGACTTGTTCGGACAATAAATAAAGAAGTAGGGCTTCCCCTTCTTGATACGATACAAATGATGACCAGTACGCCGGCAGAAATCATAGGAATTGATAAAAGTAAAGGAAGTATTGTCCCTGGAAAAGATGCAGACATTGTTATATTTGATGAAGATATTAATATAGAATTTACAATGATTAAGGGGAAGGTAGTTTTCATAAAATAGACGAGTATTGGAAAAAAGTTCATTATTCAGGGTTTGTTGAACCATTAGTAGCTATATTATATAATAAATAATACAATGCAAATAATAATATTTGATGTAGTAAATTGTAAAATTTATGAAGGGAACATAAAATAAATGTATAAACTTCTCATTGCAGATGATGAACCCAGATTGAGAAATGGTATAAGCAATTATTTTCCATGGAATGAAACTGGTTTTGAAGTTTTATATGAAGCTAGTAATGGAAAACAAGCATTGGAGTTTATTGAAAAAAACCACGTTGATGTAGTCCTGAGTGATATAAGGATGCCAATTATGTCGGGCATTGACTTAGCAAGAGAGATATATAACCGGGGTATGATAATAAAGGTTATTTTTCTAACCGGATACAAAGATTTTGAATATGCCAAGGAAGCGATTAATTACGGTGTTAAGAATTATGTACTTAAGCCAACGAAATATAATGAGCTTGCAGAAGTTTTTTCGAAGATTAAAAAGGAATTAGATAAAGAACTTGAAAATAAAGTATTTGAAGATGTTGGGACAATTGACTCGGAATTTAATGGTATTCATGAAAAGATAATAGCTGAAGTAAAGGATTATGTCACGGAGAATTATCATGATGCCAGATTGGAAAAAGCAGCAGGACGGGTTCACTTAAGTGAATTCTATTTGAGTAAACTATTTAAACGTAAGACAGGAGAAAATTTTTCCGATTTCGTCATCTCCGTTAAGATGAATAAGGCGGCACAACTGCTGAAGGAGATTAACTATAAAACTTATGAAGTTGGAAATATGGTTGGTTATGACAGCTCTAAAACATTTTCAAGGGCATTTAAGAATTATTTTGGGATAAGTCCAAAGGAATACAGAAAAGATAGAAATTCAGATGATAGGGAATGATTAAATGAAAAAACGTGGGTTTATAAGAAATCTGGTATTGTTTGCGTTGCCTCTTTTTATTCCGATTTTTATTCTGGGGACACTATCTATTACAATAACTAAAAAATTCATTCATGAAGATATAAATAAAAGTAATATGAATTTACTCAAACAAACTAAGGAAAACTCAGAGCTTATACTAAATGAATCTGATTTTCTCAGGCTTATTTTTGACAATAGCAGTATGGTTACAAATCAAATACTTTCAAATAATAAGTTTACATATGAAGACCTTCAACTTAATAATATAGTAAAGGAACTTCTTACCACTTCAGTAGGTGCCAGGCCTTATATCCATTCCATTTATATTCTTTTTGACAGCAATAAGGAAAGATTTTTGGCTTCTGGAGATGGCGTTGTCAACATGAAGGATTATAATGATAAAGTCTGGTATGACAGCTATAATGCAAAGAATAAAAACATATACGATTGGAGTGAAGTGAGAAATATCCGGATGTATAGCTTTGAAAAGAGCCCTCAAAAAATAGTTACATTATACATGCGCTTAAATTCAACAGAAGGAGTTTTGGTTCTCAATATTTTTCAGAGCTATTTTGAAAAAGGCTTTAATTCTCTTATCTTAAATCCGGAGCAAACACTCATGGTATTGAATGAGGATAATCAGCTGATATACTGCAATAAAAAAGCAGAAGAGATTGAAAAATATAATTTAATGGATTTTAAGGACACCGAGGGTAATAAAATCTTGAATATAGGTCAGGAAGAGTACACGATAAATCAAACAATATCAGGCAAATATAACTGGAAATACATTTTAATAACGCCCAGCTCTTTCTTTTACAAGGTTCCGATCAAAATTACCCAAATGGCAGCTTTATCCTTGCTTATTTCTTTTTTGCTTGGATTGGCACTTACATTCTATATTACGAGAAAAAACTATAGTCAGGTCAAAAGAATTCTTTTAATACTGGAATCAGCGGAAAATGGCTATCCGCTGCCAAGTTTTCCAGACCGTATAAAGGACGAATACGGATATATAATTCATAATATACTTAAGACTTTTATTGAACAAAGCTATTTGAAAACCCAATTATCTGAAAGAAAGTACAAGCTAAAGATGATGGAGTTGTTGGCACTTCAATCTCAGATAAATCCGCATTTTCTTTTTAATACTCTTGCAACCATAAGCTGGGAAACCATTATTCACCTCGGAGAGTCAAACTACATAAACAGAATGATTGAAAACCTTTCGGATATACTGAGATATTCACTTGAAAGTCCAAGCGAGACTGTAACGTTGAAAAAAGAAATTGAGAACACAAAAAGCTATATTGAAATTCAAAAATACCGTTATGGAGATAAGTTTGATGTTATATGGGAATGTGACCCATACACAGAAGATATAGAAGTTACAAAGCTTTTGATGCAACCTTTAGTTGAAAATAGCATCTACCATGGAGCAAAAGAGAAAGAGACAAAAAGTAAAATTAAAATAAAAATTAAAGCTAATTCTGAATATTTAGATATATCTGTTATTGATTCAGGAAAAGGTATGACAAAAGTTACTCTTATGGAGGTCAGAAAAAAGCTTGAAACCGATGTTGAACAATATGAACATATCGGATTAGGAAATATTAATAAACGACTTAAGCTTTTCTATGGAAATGAGTATGGATTAAGAATAAAAAGCAAATATAATTTTGGTTCAGTTGTAAGTATCAGAATCCCGATTTCCCCTTCCTAACAGATAGTTATGCAGAGTGATATTAAATATAAATCAGAAAGGAGTAATAAGATGAAAAAACTGAATTCTGCCATAATAGGATGCGGCAACATAGCTTCTATGCATGAAGCCGCCATATTGAGTTGTCATAATGCAAATCTCTACGCAGTATGTGATATTGATAGCAGTAAGACATTAGAAATGAAACAAAAGCATAGATGTCAAGTGTTTGCCCAATATCAAGAGCTGTTGAAAAGTGATACTATTGATGTCGTTCACATCTGTACGCCACATTATCTTCATGCTCCAATGGCTATAGAGGCAATGAAGGCAGGCAAACACGTACTAACTGAAAAGCCAATGGCGATATCTGTTTCAGACGCACTGGAAATGGTACGAGTATCCAAACAGACCGGGCGGATGCTGGGGGTAAGCTTTCAAAACCGTTTTAATCATACATCGAGAAGAGTCAAAGAAATTCTGAACACCGGAAAAACGGGTAGGGTTCTGGGTGCTAGAGCATTTGTAACCTGGCATAGAGGTGCGGAATACTATTCAAGGGATAAGTGGAGAGGCAAATGGGAAACCGAAGGCGGCGGATTACTTATAAATCAGGCAATTCACACGCTGGATTTGTTGCAATGGTTTATGGGCGATATTGACACTATCAAGGCTTCCATTGATACGAGGTTTTTGAAGAATGTTATAGAAGTTGAAGACACTGCGGAAGCAACTATAAAATTCAAAAGTGGCGCAACAGCATTTTTTTATGCTACCAATGGCTATCCCTTAGATTCGGTTGTTATGCTTGAAATAGTATGCGAAAAAGCTGTTATAAGAATGGAAGGAGATGTCACGATTAAATATTCCAATGGTGATATCGAGCATATTTCCGACGATGAAAAAGCCAATGGCGAAAAAGCTTACTGGGGTTGTGGTCATAAAGCACTTGTGCATGACTTTTATAAGAAACTGCCTGAGGGACAGCATTTTGAAGTAGACGGAAATGAGGCATTGAAAGCTATAAAAATTGTAAATGCTATGTATGTTTCTCACAAAATAAAAGATTATGTGGAAGTGGGTTAGCTCCGTTTGTATCCTGTATCGGTAGAGACTGTGGCTGCAGCTATAATTACTGCAGATAGGATTGGAAGTAACTATAAAAGGAATAAGAGGGGGAGGGATGAAAAAATTGCTTCTGCCAGAAATATTGCTTTGACGGTTAATAAACAGAGCTTTTAAGATGGAGGACGGGTATTTCAATAAAATATATTTTAAGGAAAACTGGTAGCTGAAAATAAATAAGATTAGGAGAGTACTACTATGAAAATGACATGGCGATGGTATGGTGTTGGAAATGACAGCGTAACACTGGAACAAATCAGACAAATCCCCGGAGTAGAGGGAATTGTGTGGTCTTTGCATGATAAATTGGCCGGTGAAGTTTGGGAACTTGAAAGAATCGAAGCGGAGGCGGACCTAATCCGTAGCTATGGTTTTCATCCGGAAGTGGTAGAAAGTGTAAATATCCATGATTCTATTAAGATAGGGTCACCGGAAAGGGACAAATATATTGATATCTATATTGACACAATCAGAAAACTGGCAAAGGTGGGCGTGAAAGTCATATGCTATAACTTTATGCCTGTATTTGACTGGGTACGTACCGACCTGTACAATGAAATGCCCGATGGTTCCAATGCACTCTTTTATGATAAGAAAAAGGCAGAACTGCCTCCAAAGGAACTGATAGACAGAGTTCTTGAAAAGGGATCGGATTTTACCATGCCTGGTTGGGAACCTGAGCGTTTGGCGAAAATCGAAGAACTTTTTGATGCATATAAGGGTATTGACGAAGAAAAGCTTACAGAGAACTGTAAGTATTTTCTGGAACGCATAATACCCGTATGTGAAGAATGTGATGTGAAGATGGCTATCCATCCGGATGATCCACCTCAGCCTATTTATGGATTACCGCGTATTATCCGCAGCAGTGAACATATCCGCCGTTTCTTGAAGTTGGTAGACAGCCCTTACAATGGTCTCACATTGTGCTCAGGTTCGTTGGGTGCAAGCCCGGCTAATGATATTCCGGCAATGATCCGCGAATTCGGTGATAGGATTCACTTTGCCCATATCAGAAACGTCAAGTGTTTTGATAACGGGGATTTTATTGAAACCTCCCACCGTACCAGTGACGGAAGCGTTCCTGTAGATAAGATTGTAAAGGCATATCATGAGATTGGATTTAAAGGATATACACGCCCCGATCATGGCCGTCATATCTGGGGAGAAGAAAAATTCTGCCGTCCCGGTTACGGCATGTACGACCGTGCTTTGGGAGTAATGTATCTTCTAGGTCTATGGGATGCCTATGAACTGGAAAGGAGAAAAAAGGTATGAAACTGAGCAGGGAAAGTCTAAAAAATACAGTAGCATGGCAGAAATCAGGCATTGAGATACCAAAATTTGATGTGGATGCAATGCTGAAAAAGACCGCAAGTTTTCCGGAATGGGTACATTTCGGTGCAGGAAATATATTCCGAGGCTTCATGTCGGCCTGCCATCAGGAATTACTGGAAGCAGGTACTGCAGAAACAGGAATAATAGCAGTAGAAACCTTTGACGAAGAAATAATTGACAATGTTTATAGAAAATATGATATGTTGACACTCAATGTTCTTGCGGATGCTGATGGAAGTCTCGACATGAAGGTTATTGCAAGCATCGGCGAAGCAATCGTGGGAAATCCGTCCCGCACAGAGGAATGGAACCGGTTGGTCTGGGTATTCCAGCAGCCTTCTCTCAAAATGGTTACATTTACCATTACGGAAAAAGGCTATGCGGTTCGCGACAGTGCAAGAAATTTCCTGGGAGTCATTCAAAGCGATATCGAAAACGGTTTAGAGGCACCCATTCATGTCATGAGCAGATTGGTGGCACTAATGCACAAAAGGTATCTGGCAGGCAAGTATCCTGTTGCATTGGTCAGCACTGACAATTGTGCAAAAAATGGAGAAAAGCTTTGTGCCGCAGTGCTTACCATTGCAGAGGCCTGGCTAGCCAAGGGCTATGTAGAGGAAGGCTTTGTAGCTTACTTGAAGGACGGAAAAACCGTATCCTTCCCATGGTCAATGATCGACAGAATTACTCCCAGACCTTCAGAAGACATCCAGAAAGCCATTGAAGCTAAAGGCGTCGAGAATATGGGAGTTGTTGTTACCAGCAAGAACACCTATATTGCGCCCTTTGTTAACTCTGAAGTCAGCCAGTACCTCTTTATTGAGGACGATTTTCCCAATGGCCGCTTCCCTCTTGAAAAGGCCAAGGGCATTTGGCTTACAGACCGTGTAACTGTAAATAAGATTGAAACCATGAAAGTGACTACTTGTTTGAATCCTTTACATACCGCTATTGCCATTGTTGGCTGGCTTTTAGGATATACCATGGTATTTGAAGCTGTAAAGGATAAAGATATATCACGCTTGGTTGAGCGGATCGGCTATGTAGAAGGACTGCCGGTAGTGGTAGATCCTGAAATAATCAGTCCGAAGGAATTTCTGGATGAAGTATTCTACAAAAGGTTTACAAACCCTTATATTCCTGATACTACCATGAGAATTGCAACAGATACCTCACAAAAAGTGGGAATCCGTTTTGGGGAAACGATAAAATCTTATGTGGAAAACGAAACATTGAAGATTGAAAAACTAACGGGTATTTCTCTGGCCATTGCAGCCTGGTGTAGGTATCTTCTTGCTGTGGATGATGTAGGAAAGTCTATGAATTTGAGCCCGGACCCAATGCTGGAGGAACTTCAAGCGAAATTGGGCGGTGCAACCCTTGGTGGACCTATACCCAGCCTGTCAAGCATACTGTCTAACGTGAATATTTTCGGCTCGGACCTATATGCCATCGGTATGGGTGAGCGCATCCAGAACATGTTTGGTGAAATGTTAACAGGTCCTGGAGCTGTTCGGGCAACTTTAAAAAAGTATTTGGGATAAAGCCGGGAGATACCAATTATTTTTGGATTTATTTCCGCCAATACCAAACCGAAGCAAAATGTTTTTCTCGATGGTGACTGGTGTTGGGATATGACTCCGTTTACGGTTAATGAGGAAACAAAAGCAGTGGATAATTGATGAGCTTCTTTCGCAAAAATCTTTTAAAAATAGGTTGAATAAAGATGTAGAGAACGGAATAAGAATTAAAGACATAATTCAAAGAAGTATCGGCAGAATTAAAAAGTATGATTGCCTAAATACAGAGAAAATTGATGTCAGTAAAATATCACCTAAACAAGCAGCAGAGGCTGTTTCAGCAAGGATACTATAATTTAAAAACTGAAAAAATAGAAACCCTCATAAATTAAACAACTCAATAAAGCTGCAATTACAAAAAACAACCTTTCACCTCTGAGAGGTTGTTTTTTTATTGCAACGAAATGCCGTTATTTAGTAAAGCTCCAACAGCCATTTTTCAGCTTCTTCTTTACTTTCATACAGTCTGAAGTGATTACCTTTGTTGGTTTCCGAGGCCATTTCTTTAAAACGGCCTTTTTGAAGTGGCTCTTGAGGAACAATAGCAGCAGCTTTAATGCCATAGTTTACAAATTTTTGAATAATACTGCCGGCTACTTTTGTTTTAAGTTTAAAGAAGTCTTCCGATAAGGCTTCGTAGTGTATCATTAGTGCATTACACTCGTGTTCCCAGCATAGAGCAATCAAATCAAGTGCGGTATTTTCTGAACTTAAAGGTTCAGTGGCAGAAACCACTTCAATATATTTTTTGTTTCCTATTTCTCTTATTTCATAATTCATTTTGTCTTTTTCCTCCTCTGCTTTATTTGCAAGCAATTTCTGACGTGTTGCTTGCACCCAATTAAGTTCATTTTTGTAGGTTGAAATAATATTTTCCGAAATCATTTCCCATATTAAGCCTTCTCTGGCGCTTCGGTTAGGTGAATGAAGAGCGCGTCTGTATTTTTCTTTTTCCATAATTAATTGCAGCTTTATTTCATTTTCATATTTTGAGAGCAGCTCACTTAGTTCTTCATTACTCAATATATCCGACCATGCAAACTGTACTAAAAATGTCTTCTTTATCTCAGGAGCCTCCGGCGATGACAAAAGCCAATTTTTAAGTTCTTTGAGTCCGTCTTCCGTTATGGTATATATTTTTTTTGAAGGAGAGTTGTCCTGATGGATTAATTCATTTGTAACAAAACCCTCGTCTTCAAGATTGGTTAGAGCTTTGTATATTTGATTATTGTTACCTGACCAATACATGAAAGAAGAATCCTCAAAAATCTTTTTAAGCTCATAGCCTGTTGATGGTCTCCAACTCAGTATTCCTAATATTGCTAATTGAATTGACATTAACTACACCTCATTTACTAATAACATAGGTTAATAGTAACATGCGTTATTTGCGAATGTCAATTAAATTAAAAATAATCATATGTTACAAAAATTACCATTTAAGTCTATCATTCAAAATAAATTGACAGCAGTCTACAAATAATATAAATTATTATTATAACAAATATGGAAAATAATTATTATATTTACATAAAATCTATAAAATGAAAATGATGTCCATGGATAGTATGTTTAAGGTCGCACTTCAAATAAATGTATTACAGGAATTTATAATTTTTTAATAAGGAAGAGTATTTAATAATGGAAAAAAGAAATTTTTTTTATACTGAGCGGAAACAATTTAAAAATATACATGAATATCTGAACACTTGTTTAAGCAATCATGCTGATAATATTCTATTTAAGTTTAATAAAAATGGAACTTCATACGGGAAGAGATATAAGGAAGTATTCGATGATATTTTATCTCTTGAAGCTGCACTTAGTGAATGGCATTTTGAGAAAAAGCATATTGCAATCTTAGGGAAAACATCTTATGAATGGATGGTGTCGTACTTAGGCGTTATGAATGCCGGGTATGTAGCTATTCCCATAGATAAATTATTACCTGTTGAGGCCATAATTGAGCAGCTTCAATTTGTTGATGCGGACTGCTTACTATTTGATAATGATTATCATGACGTTGCATTAAAAATAAAGGAATTTGTAGGAAGCATAAAGTACTTCGTGAACTTCAATGAAAAATCCGATAACATGCATTGTTTGTATGACATGCTGAAAACTCCTCATAAAGATATTAAATCAGAGATATCACCTGATACTGCTGCTGAAATCGTATTCTCATCAGGAACAACTTCAAACAGTAAGGCAATTGTATTAACACATGAGAACCTTGCAAGCAATATTGCATATTGCAGCCAGGTTATTGATGTATCTGTTACGGACATTCTCCTGTCTATTTTGCCAAACAATCATACATATGAATTAACAGCTGGAATATTAACACCTATTTATTTCGGGGCAACAATTTGCTTGAATGATAGCTTAAAAATGATGAAGAGAAATTTAAAGACGTATAAACCTACAATAATGATTGTGGTACCGGCAGTTTTGGAGATGCTGAGGAAAGAGATATTAAAGGCGGTTGCAAATCAAAACAAAAATGAGAAGTTCAGTTCTGCAATGAAAATCACTAAAATACTAAAAAAGGTCCATATTAATGTCAGCCGAAAATTATTTGGAGAGATTCTTGAAGTACTTGGAGGAAATATTAGAACTTTTGTCTGTGGAGGTGCATTTCTGCCCGTTGAGATAATTGATTTTTATACAACAATGGGGATAAAACTAATACAAGGATATGGTATTACAGAGTGTTCTCCTCTGGTTTCGGCAAATACTGATAGGAATGGGGAGCGTGGCTCCGTTGGCAAGATTGGTGGGGGCTGTAGTGTAAAAATTGTTGACAATGAGATTTGGGTCAAAGGTAAGAATGTAATGAAAGGGTATTATAAAAATCCTGAAGTTACGGAAGCTTGTATGGAAAATGGCTGGTTTAAGACAGGTGACCTTGGATATATCGGCAAAAATGGATACCTGTATATTACAGGTAGGAAAAAAAACCTTTTAGTGCTTAGTAATGGGGAAAATGTAAGCCCTGAAGAACTTGAAGGCAAACTACTGGCACTGGATTGTATAAATGAGGTTATTGTATTCGGTGAAGATGACGTTATTAAAGCTGAAATTTATCCGAATTATGACCTTTTTGAGGGCAGGGATATTGAAGAAATTGAAGCTGTAATTTCAAAAGAAATAAAAGAAATTAATTCACTACTGCCTATGTTTAAACAAATACAAAAAATAAAGCTTCGAGCTAATGAGTTCGAAAAAACTACTACTAATAAAATAAAAAGATAAGGGGAGAAGAAACATGATTGAGAAAATCAAAGAAATATTGGCAAGGTACGCGGAGGTGGGCATTGATAAAATTAATGACGAATCCAGGCTGGTGGGGGACTTAGGTCTTGATTCAATGGATTTGGTGGATTTGGTTATTGATTTAGAAGATGAATTTGGGGTTGAAATTAATGATAGAGATTTATGGAACATACAAACCTTTAGTGATATTAAGACCTATTTGTCTGAAAGAACTCAAAAGGATTAATAAAGAGTAATGGGGGAATTTGTCGTGGGTATAGATGAAAAGAGTAAAGATAATAATGTTTTTCCACTAACAAATGTTCAGACTGCTTATTTAATGGGACGAAATCCCGTATTTGAGCTTGGAGGCCGGTCAACTCACATTTATTATGAATTTGAAAATAATCTTGATATAGGTAAATTTAACAAGGCACTTAATAAGCTTATTAAAAATCAGCCTATGTTAAGAGCTGTAATTGAAGAAACAGGGCAGCAAAGAATACTGGAAGAAGTCAATGATTATATTGTAGAACGATTTGACCTGACTAATTTATCAAATGAGAAAAAGCAGGAATTCATATTATATAAAAGAGAAGAAATGTCCCATCATGTATTTAAGATTGATACTTGGCCCTTATTTGACATAAAAATGGCACAATTAGAATGCGATAAAGTATACATGTTTTGTGACTTTGATATGCTTATTGCTGATGCAGGGAGTTTAATTGTTTTAATAAATGAAGTAATGGATTGCTATGATTTAGAAACTGAACCAATACCTTTAGATTCATCGTTTAGAGATTATGTTTATAAATTAACGGATATAAAAAAGACTAAAAGGTATGAAACAGACAGAAACTTTTGGATGGAGCAATTAACAGAGTTTCCGTCAGCTCCTCAATTACCTTTGAAATCAAATAAAAAAATATTACTGCCTAAATTTAAAAGGTTGGGAACAACTGTTGACAGCAGTTCATGGGGAAAGATAAAAGAGATGGCAGAGGAAAAGAAAATACCCCCCACAATCCTTCTTTGTACAGCCTATGCTATGGTACTTGAGCGTTGGTGTAATCAGGATTCCTTTACTTTGAATTCGGCAATAACAGGTCGTTCCAAGCATGATAAGAGTATAAGCAGAGTTATAGGAGATTTTACGAAGGCATTGCTGTTGCCCATATATAGAAGGGATATTTCAAAAGACGATTTTTGGGAGAATGCAACAGCCATCAGGGATTTGTTTGCAGCTTCCTATAGGCATAGCTCCTTTGACGGAATGGAGTTTCTAAAAGAGTTATCCAAGGCCAGAGGACTTGGAACATCTGCTGTTATGCCAATTGTTTTTACCAGTATGATTTTTAATGATGAAAAATTCAGCCTTTTGGACAAGTTTGGAGAGTTGAAATATGGAATAAGCCAAACTCCCCAAGTTCTTTTAGATTGTCAGGTTATGGACATAAGCGGCAAGTTGCTCATGACATGGGACTATGTGGAGGAGGCATTTGAGGAAGAATTGATAGAAACCATGTTCAGGCAATATGAAGAACTGGTGCTAAGCATTAAACCTGACGGCTCTTATTCAAAAGAGATATTTGAGTTAAGTGACAAAGATAAAAAACTAATTCAAAAGTACAATGATACAATTTGCAACACTCAAAAAACAACGCTTCAGAATATTGTGTCCAAAGCCTTTGAAACCCACACCCATAAGGTTGCTGTTAAAGATGGAAATTCGTCATTTACATATAAAGAGTTGGACTTGCTGACAGACCGTATAGCGATATCTTTACAATCCGAAGGTATAGGCCCGGGAGATTTTGTTGGTGTCAGTGCAGCAAGATGTGCTGAAACAGTGATAAATATTCTTGGAGTAATTAAATCGGGGGCGGCATACGTTCCAATAAATCCTGAGCATCCAAAAGAAAGACAAAACTATATTTACCAACATAGCGGGTGCAAAAAGATGCTGGAGCCTGCTTACGTTCACAGCATTACAGAAGATACCTGCAAGAGGTTTGATTCGGATAAAAAAGCACGGACAACTGATATTGCATATGTTATTTATACCTCTGGCAGTACCGGAGAGCCTAAAGGAGTTGTTATCTCAAATGAAGCTGTCTGCAATACAATCATGGATATTAATTCCAGATACAGCATAACAGAAAATGATAAAGTGATTGGAATATCCTCTTTTTGTTTTGACTTATCCGTATACGATATATTTGGAAGCATATTGGCAGGAGCAGAGTTGTATATTGCAGGCAATGCAAGAAATATACCCGAACTTATAGATATTGTTACAAATGAAAAAATCACTGTATGGAATACTGTGCCTGCAATTATGGAGCTATATATTGATGAATTACATAGAATTGAAGAGAATAAATGCCATAGTGCCAGTGGGACATTGCGGGTTGTCATGCTAAGCGGAGATTGGATACCTGTGTCTCTTCCTGACAAAATCAGAGGTAAAAATTCTCAGGTGAAAATATATAGCTTAGGCGGTGCTACCGAGGCATCCATTTGGTCAATTCATTATCCGATTGATAGGGTGGATGAGAATTGGACAAGTATTCCTTACGGGTATCCTTTAGCAAATCAGATGTTCTATGTTCTGGACAATAATCTTGAGCTATGTCCCGTTGGAGTTATGGGTGAATTATACATAGGGGGCATTGGAGTTGCCATAGGCTATCAGAAGGATATAGATAAAACCAAAGCTGCGTTTATTGAGCATAAAAGCTTTGGAAGGGTATACAGGACAGGCGACTTTGGAGTAATGAATAGAAATGGGTATATAGAATTTAAGGGTCGTAAAGACCAGCAGGTAAAAATCAGAGGCCATAGAATTGAGCTTGGAGAAATAGAAAGCGTTCTTATAAGACATGAAGCTGTTGAAAATGCAGCAGTAATTGACTATAAAGATGAAAACGGAAAAGTATTTTTATGCGCATATATTGTTTCAAACAGTACATTTACCTGCGATGTATTGTCTGACTGGGCTGCAACATATTTACCCGATTATATGGTTCCAAGACAATATGTAGAAGTTGAAGAAATTCCTTTAACCTCAAATGGAAAAGTAAATAAGAAAATTCTCCCCAAGCCTGAAATTAAGCAATGTGAAACTAACTACATGGCTCCCGGGAATGACATTGAAATGGAACTGGTTCGACTTTGGCAGGAAGTACTTAACCTTGACAAGGTAGGAATTAATGAAGATTTCTTTGATTTGGGAGGAGATTCACTAAATGTAATTAAGGTAATTACCAAGGCCAGTGAGCTTGGAATCAGAATTTCTTTAGAGGATATGTATAAGTATACAACGATACTTAGTTTGGCTCCATATGTAAGCCGTTCATCCAGTATCGCCGAAGATAATATTGCCAAACTGAGAAAGACCATGGATTCACTGGCAAATTATAGACCTGATATAAACTATGAAAAAGATTATAAGGAATATGCAGAAGGCTTTAAAGAAATACAGCTACAAGAGGGGGTAGCCTATAACAATATTTTTATAACGGGAGGGACAGGCTTTCTTGGAAGTCATCTCATAAGAGAGCTATTGTTAAAAACCCAATCAAAAGTTTACATACTTGTACGAGGCGAAAATGAAAATAGTGCAAAAGACAGATTAAAAAGAACATGGAGTCATTACTTTAAAGAAAAGGATTATATTCATGAATACTCTGACAGAGTTTCAATTATAGTCGGCGATATAAGTCAAGTTAATTTTGGACTTAGTCAGGCAGAATTTGATTCTCTGGCAGAAAAGACAGACTGTGTAATTCATTCGGCAGCTATCATAAATCATTATGGCTTATGGGAGGATTATCAAAGAATCAATATTGACGGAACACGCAGAATAACAGAGTTCTCCAAGTACAAGAATAAGAAGGAGCTTCATTACATATCTACCATATCTACAGGCTTCTCTGTCAGCAGGTATGAAAATAAGAATTTGTTTACCGAGTATGACATAACGCATGGGGATAGGTCCGAAATAGCATACGCTCAATCTAAAATTTACGCAGAGGATATAACTTTATCAGCTCAAAATGAAGGTATCAACGTAAAAATCTACCGTTTGGGATTTTTGGTTCAAAGTTATCAAGAGGGAATATTTCAAACAAATGAAGGAGAAAGTTCAATATTCTCTGTTTTGAGTATGATGATGAAGCTGGGCTCAGTCCCTGATCTTGATGCAAAAATATTTGATTTAACTTTTGTTGATCAGGCGGCAGAGGCTATAGCATTGTTATTAGGTGTAAAAGAAGAAAGTAATATTTATCACATATTTAATCCCAATAAAATTAGCCTGGTTGATTTTGCACAGTTATTTAATGAACTTTCAGATGAGGTTAAGATTCAATCAATCGACGACTTTGAGAAGCACTTAGTCAACGGTGGCAAAAAGTACAATCATTTGGTAGCTGAGATAATTAATCTGGGTCTTCTTGAAAAGTCTTTTGACCCAACCATGCTGATTCTGCCAACCTGTAAAAGGACTGAGACTGTATTAAGAAATTACGGATTTGAATGGGGAAAGATGGATTCAAAAAGGAGTGCTGACATGTTACGGATTGTAAATAGAATAGCAAAAACCATTCCCGATGCTTAATGAGAGATTAATAAATAAAAGGAGGCTTATAGCATGAGTAATTTCAAGAAAATTATCAATGAAGATGAAATATACAGGATTGTTTCGGAAGCAAATAACACAGAAGCAGGACAGTATTTTGCAAAGTTTTTAAAGAAAAAGGGTTTTAAACTTACCTATGATTCAGCAAAAAAACAGTATTTTATTAATAGCTTTTTACCTGCTATTCCATCTAAAGCTTGGGATAAAGCAATGGATACTCTGGACAGTATAAAAAAAGGGGAAAGAAAGTTGTTTCAAAGTGATGTTGTTGTTACGGGGCGGTGCCACTGTAATTGCTGGCACTGCTATAGAAATAAAAGCAGTAGATATGATTTAAGTCTTGAATCAGTTAAATCCTTTATTGAACAGACCTATGAACTTGGCGTTGCCAATATTGGCATTACCGGGGGAGAGCCTATGCTTAGAAATGATATCAAGGATATTATCAGTTTTATTCCGGAGGGTATGCAAGCCCAGTTGTATACTACGGGGCATAAGATTGATGATGAGTTTTGCAAGTTTTTAAGTAACAGCAATGTCAGCAGGGTTATTATAAGTCTGGATCATTACAAAGAGGAAGTAGTGGTTAAAACCAGAGATAGTAAGAATGCTTTTCAAGAGTCCTTAGAGGCTATTAAAGTACTGCAGGCAAACAATATTTATACTGTAGTAACAATATGTATTATTGACAGTTTTACAACTGATGAGATAGAAGAGTATTTTAAGTTTGTATCGGAATTAGGCATTCAGGAGATAAGGATTGTCTTACCTATTCCACAGGGGAAAATTGAAGGAATGGATTGCAAGATGAATTATAAAGTAGCCAAGAGAATGATAATGGATATCAAGGAAAAATATATTAACAATCCCGATTATCCCAATGTTGTCTTATTCAGTGAGTTTGAAAGTGCAAAATGTATGGGATGTTCGGCAGGAATCTATTACTTGACTTTAAATAATGACGGAGCATATACGCCTTGTGTTGCTGTTCCTTTATCATTTGGAGACATTACCCAAGATACAGTAAAAGATGTTCTGGAGGATATGTCCCAATTTTTTAAATGTGCAGGCAGAACTTGCTATGGCAGAAAAATAGGAAGAATAATTCAGGATATGGGAATTGACACAGGCAAAATTCCGCTGGACACCCAGCTTAGTAAAACTGTAGCAGAAAAATACATAGTTGAAGGGCTGCCGCCGGAATTTTATGATGGATTTTTTAACAACTTATTTTAAATCCTTTAAAAGGCTTGATTTGATAAATATGGTAATATATAATTAAATGTGAATATATGAACAAATGTTAATATGTATTTAGGAGGGATGTATTTGAACGGGAAAGGCGAGATGATTAAGTGTGATTGTATTGCAATACACCAGGATATTGTAAATAAAGTCAAAGCCAGTATGCCTGATGAAGAAAAATTGTATGATTTGGCAGAGGTTTTCAAAGTCTTTGGTGATACCACAAGAATTAAGATTTTATATGCTTTGTTTGCTTCAGAAATGTGTGTATGTGATATAGCAGTTCTCCTTAATATGAACCAATCGGCAATATCACATCAACTAAGAGTATTGAAGCAATCCAAACTAGTTAAGTATAGAAAAGAAGGCAAAACGGTTTTTTATTCACTGGATGATGAACATGTAAAGCATATTTTTGATCAGGGATTTATTCATGTCAGTGAAAATAAATAATATATTTAGGGGTGCATGAAAAGATGGAGCCATTTATAAAAGTGGAAAATTTATCAAGGAAGTTTAATGTAGGTGATGAAGAGATTTATGCTATAAAAAATATAAGCTTTGAGATTAACAAAGGGGAATTTGCTGTTATTCTTGGGCCTTCGGGTTCAGGAAAGAGCACATTATTGAATCTTTTTGGAGGTATGGACCGTGCAACTTCCGGGACATTAGTCATTAATAATACTAACGTTACAAGCTTCTCCGACAGACAATTAAACGATTATCGCAGGAAAGAAGTAGGGTTTGTGTTTCAATTTTACAACCTTCTGCCTAACCTGACAGCCAGTGAAAATATTGAAATAGCCAGAAGAATTAGTGATAACCCTCTGGAAAGCAATGCATTGGAGTTAGTTGGTCTGTCACACAGAGCTAAACATTTTCCCGCAGAACTTTCAGGCGGAGAACAGCAAAGGGTTTCCATAGCAAGAGCTTTGGCTAAAAGGCCAAAAATACTTTTGTGTGATGAACCTACCGGAGCCTTAGACAGTGAAACAGGTAAGCTGGTTTTAGTAACACTACATAAAATGTGTAAAGAAAATAACCAGACAGCTATAGTTGTTACACATAATTCCGTAATTGCAGAGGCGGCGGACAGGGTTGTACACTTAAGAAATGGAGAGGTATCGAGCATTGAATGTAATAGTACGCCTATCCCAATGGAAGGAGTGGAGTGGTAAATGGAATTAACTAAAAAAATGCTGCGGGACATTATCAAGAATAAAGCTCAGTTTTTGACAATTGTCTTTATTGCAACATTTGGAGTGTTAACTTTTTCAGGTTTGGATAGCGTACGTCAGGGATTGATTCAGAGCAGTGATGAGTACTATAAAACTGTTAATCTGGCCAATATGTGGGTTTACACAAAAGATGACCCGACTCAGGAGCTGAACAAGATTTCAAAAATGGAAGGTATAACAGATGTTCAAGCCAGACTGACATATAATGCTACCAGCGGAAAGAACCAAATAAAACTATTTGTCTCGGATGACAATGAAATCTCAAAACCTTATATAGTTTCAGGAGCCAAGTATGATGTTAATGCAGAGGGTATATGGCTGGATGATGAATTTGCAAAAGCAAATAATTATAAAGTTGGAGATTCTGTTACCATAAACAATAAAGAGCTGAAGATAAAGGGTATTATTTTAAGTGCTGAAGAGATTTACGACCCACCTGCAGGAAATGCCATTCCTGATTACAAAGATAATGGTTACGCGTATATGTCAAAAAGGACATTTACGAATACATATGGCTTTTATATGGCTAATCAGGTTTTAGTTACTTACGGGGATTCAGTGAATGAAGGTGAGATAAGTAAAAAAATTGAAAACGTACTTGGTGATAAATTCGTTACTTATTTGATGCGTGATGAGCAGTCAAGTACAAATCATATCAATGAGAGAATCAGACAACTTACTCAGTTTACATATGTTTTTCCGGCTTTATTCTTCTTATTGGCAGTATTAACAATGCTTACAACAATGACAAGATTAATAGATAATCAGAGGACACAGATAGGAACATTGATGTCTATTGGTTATAGCAACAGGAGAATCAGACTGCATTATTTAAGCTACGGTTTATGGATGGGGCTGGTTGGAGGAGGCCTGGGAGTTGTAATAGGTTATAAAGCCATTCCCGAAGTATTGATTCAGTCCTTCAGACATTTGGCAATTGTTCCCTATTGGGACAAGCCGTTAACCATTGGCAGTTTTGTATCAGTTGCTGTTATGGTTTTGTGCTGTTTACTTGCTGTTCTTATGTCTTGCGGAAGTAAGCTCAAAGTAATGCCGGCACTTGTTCTGAGAGGAAATGCACAGAAAATCGGAAAACACACTTTTATGGAGAGGATACCGTTCTTATGGAATAGAATGTCCCTCAATATCAAATCCACTATAAGAAATATCAGCAGGAATAAAGTTCGTTCAATAATGGGCATAGTCGGTGTACTTGGCAGTATGGTGCTTATTCTGGCGGGCTTAGGCATGAAAGATTCTCTTAACTACACAATAGACTATACCTATAATAATTTATATCAATACAATAACAAAATAGAAGTTACAAAATCGTATACTCAAGTAAAGGATTTGGACATAGGCGGTACTAATCAGTATATTCAAGAAGGAACTCTGGAAATAAGAACTGACAAAGAGGGCAAGAAATATACTGCAATGTTTTCGGTTGTTGATGATGGAACCTTTATTCGTATGAAAGACGTGAGTGGAAATGAAGTGAAAATTTCTGAGGTAAAAGGGTTAGTAATTTCAGATAAATTTGCAAGTACCCTTGGAGTTAAAGAAGGGGATAACGTTAATTGGAGATTTTTAGGTGGAAAGTGGGGGGATGTAAAAATAGGTAAAGTAGTTATCAACTCACTTCCTAAGGTTTTATTTGTTTCAAAGAATACTTGGAGCGACTTAAACCAAGATTTTCAACCAAATGCGTTATTTTCTGATAATAACGAAAAAAACTTAGCTTCATATTTCCATAAAAAAGATAATATTGAGTCCAAAATTATTACCAAAGAGAGTCAACGGGATTCAATGCAAAAAGTCTTTGATAGTACCAATTCAATAATATATGTGCTTTTATTTGCTGCAATATTGCTTGTAGTAGTTGTTTTATCAAGCCTTGGGCTGCTTAACTATACTGAGATGGAGAGGGAATATGCAACACTAAAAGTAATAGGATTATACCCGGTAGAAATAAGGGTATTAGCATTTAAAGAAAGCCTCGTACTTTCATTTGTCGGGTGGGTAGTAGGCATACCTTTTGGAAAAATATTTGTTGACGTTTTTATGAAGATTCTTTCAAATGATACCATAGTCTGTCTTTCACACATTAATTTCAGCAGTTATATCCTTGCTTCGGTACTGGTAGCAGGAGGAGCGCTTTTAATTAATCTTTTGTTAAGTGTAAAGATAGGCAAAATCAACATGGTAACATCTTTAAAGTCAAACGAATAGAATTTACAGAATAAAACTGCAAGAGAGTACCGGCATTATTTTCAATATGCCGATACCCGCTTGCAGTTTTTATTTTAGTTGTTGTGGCGGGTTTGATTGGAGAGAGTTATAATAAGCAAGACTTGTTCGCCGATAAGCAAATAGGTTACTTTGTGGATACGTTTTTTACTACAATTTAAAGCAAACTATTTTTTGCCCCAATTGAATTGAAATATCATCTAAAGGAGGATATTATATATTATATGGTAAACTAATAATTATTGAAAGTTGGGTGAGTTATGATAGATGTTGTAGCTCTTGGGGAGCTTCTTATAGATTTTACACAGAGTCGTTCCAACGATGATTCGGTCAGACGCTTTGAACAGAATCCGGGTGGAGCTCCGGCTAACGTATTGGCTGTATTATCTAAGTTTGGAGTAAAGTGTGCCTTTATTGGCAAGGTAGGAAACGATGTATTTGGAGAGTTTTTAAGGAACCAGCTTTTAGACCTTTCAATAGATTGTCGCAATCTTGTTTCTGATTCAGATTATAATACAACCTTAGCCTTTGTTACCTTAGATGATAAGGGAGACAGAAGCTTTAGTTTTTACAGAAATCATGGTGCTGACACACGTCTTTCAGCAGAGGAAATTGATTTAGAGCTTATCAGGGAATGCAAAGTATTCCATTTTGGAACATTGTCAATGACTCATGAGCCTTCACTTTCAGCAACAATAAAAGCCGTTGAATATGCTAAATCCTGCGGAAAAATAATATCCTTTGACCCAAATTACAGAGCACTTTTATGGGAAAATGAGGACAGTGCAATATCAGCAATGAAATTAGGTTTAATGTATGCTGATATAGCAAAGCTGTCTCTTGAAGAAGCACAAATGGTAACAGGAAAAACATTACCTGAGGATTGCTTGAAGGAACTTCTTAAATACAAGCTTGGTTTTGTAGCAATAACTATGGGCCCAAGAGGCTGTGTTTATGCGACAGATAAGTATATAGGTGCTTTTCCGGAGTATCCTGTTAATGTGGTGGATACAACAGGTGCAGGAGATACCTTTTGGGGAACCTTGATATTTGGATTTATAAATAGCAATGCAAATTTTCTGGAAATTTCGGAAGAAAAGCTTTCTGAAATTGTATTAACGGCAAATATAGCCGCTGCAATGAGTACTGAGAAAAAAGGTGCGATACCTTCAATTCCTGAGTTTGCAAAAGTTAGAGCAGCCTTTGAAGAAATCAAAGGCAAATAAACAAAGTGTATTCTTATAGCATCTATCAATAGGTAGATGCTATTTTTATCCCCCCCTTTTAATCCATTATTTAAATGCATTTCCAAAAATATTTACTATTTACAAATAATAGGATAATATTTTAGTACAAATAAGTAGAGGGGGATTTACATGTTTAAAAAGGCATTATTGTTAACTCTTGTAATTAGCAATATAGTTGTTGGGGCAATGGCAATGGGAACTGCGGTTGCTGCAGAAGTGGTAAAACCTACGGTAACAGCCACTGCTAATACTGTTAAATACGGTGATGTTAATATGGACGGGGCGGTTGATTCGGTGGATCTGGCATTACTCAAAGCCTATCTCTTAGCTAAATCGAGTACTTTGCCAAATCTAGTAGCTGGGGATGTTACAGGTGACGGTACCCTTGATGCACTTGATTACGCTATACTTAAAAAGTATCTTTTGGGCTTAATTGCCACATTGCCTGCTGATGCTGCTGATGACAGTGGTAAGATACTTGTTCCCCATGAATCATGGACGTGTGGAATGGCTGCCGGAATACCTCAGCCTGAAAAAGGAGTACTTGTTTTTGAAACTACCATGAAGCTGCAAAACAGTTATGATTTAGGAAAAACACAATATGGACAGAGAAAAGTTTTTGTAATTCAAAATGGAAGTATAACCGGTACTAAAATACAAGGTACTGTGATGTCGGGAGGACTTGACTTTCAGTTGACTCTTTCAAATGGTGTAATGGAAATAGAACAATTACTGATGTTAAAAGCCAATGACGGGAGTTATATTTATTTAAGAAGTGCCGGAACAGCCATAAAGCAGAATGATATGAGAATGGTATGGGATTTTGAGGCTCCAAACTCAAGCTCATACAATTGGCTTAACTCCGGTAAATATGCAGGCAGGCGTATTATAGATCAGGCTGCCGGAACAATGAAGATTAGTGTTTATGATATATCAGGTATTAGTTTTACGCCGGATGCCACGAATTCATTAATAGTAACTGAACCTGACGATGTTCCTGATCAGCCCTGGGATTTCAGAAAGGCATATTCCGAAAGAAATGGTAACAAATTCATAACAGAGTCTGTCAGCCTTGGGGCAAGTCAATCGGTAGGAGCAAGCAAGAGAGGGAGCAGAAACATTATCCCTATAACAGGCGGAACTGTGACCGGAAATTTAACGGCCAAAATACTATCGGCGGGTGCGGATTATCAGAATCTATCAAATCCTATGACAATAGATGCCAGATATCTTTGGCAAACCGATGATGGAGAAATCATTATTGTTCGAAATGGAGGTCAATTCGGATCTCTTGTACCTACGTTCGAAGTTCGGGCAGACAGTAAATACTCCTACCTGAACCAAAAGTTATATCTGAGCTCAGATCCGGGTGGTGGAGCAGGCGGTGTTACAATTACTTTTTACGAAAGTACAAAATAGTTTAAAAAATATAGTGTCAGCTTTTTACCGAATTGCGGAAGGCACTGGGCGTACAGCCGGTAATTTGATGAAACTGCCTGACAAAATGTTCTACATTGTTATATCCGCATAGTATCGATATATCTGCTATGGTGTGCGGACTGTGGCTTAGCTGATCTTTTGCAAAACGGATACGACAATTTATCACGTCCTTCATGCAGGAAACCCCAAAAGTTTCTTTGTATAATGCTTGCAGATAGCCCGGGCTTAAATGCAGGCTGTCTGCCATGGCAGGTACACTCCAGCTGTGGCCCGGGTTGTTATGAATGTTTCTTCGCAATTCCAATATTGACTGAATTTGACTGAAGTTTTTTGTGTGCTCGGAGGCTTCATGAAGTTTTATAAATAATACTTTAAGCAAATAATCAATGGTAAGCTCCTTATGACTGTTGCTTAAAGTATTTTCCGCTACAAGCAGTTGAAACAGTTTGTGGCAATACTCCGGATCAGACAATGGGAATGGAGTGCCCAGAGGGATTGCAGTATCAATAATATATGGCTCGGCGGAATCAAAGCGAACCCAATCATTAACATATCTGTCTGAGCAGGCACGATAGAGTATTTTATGATGGGGAGGGTATAAAACAGCACTGTTTGCAGGGTATTCTGTCATATGTCCGTCTACCCAGAACTGTGCGGGAGTCTGTGTGAGTACCAACAGCCAACAATCATGCCCTCCCGGCATATCAAAAACAAAACTTGCAGGATGTGTAGCATCGTATTCTACATAATATATATTAGCCATTTTTTTCTCCAATCTTAGAATAAATCAATTATATCTTAGTATATATCATTGTTTTAATCGGTTCAATATCTTACAATTTTATTGATATAGCAATGCAGTTGAAGCATACTGTATAGCAATATTGGTTTCTTTTTTATTTTTACAATTATTTTAAATTATCAACTGGAGTAACACTGGTTATATAAAGTTATGACAAAATGCAAAGATTATAAGTGTTAAAAATCATATCAAAGGAAGGTAGATATAATTATGGCAAAAAAGCAAGGTTTAAATCCATATCTCCCATCATGGGAATATGTTCCTGACGCAGAACCGCATGTTTTTAATGGCAGAGTATATGCTTACGGCTCTCATGATCGTTTTAACGGTTATGTATACTGCATGAATGACTATGTATGCTGGTCAGCACCTGTGGAGGATTTGTCTGATTGGCGGTACGAAGGAGTAATTTATAAAAAGACAGATGATCCTCAGAATCCTGACGGCAGTGCGTGTCTCTATGCACCTGATGTTACTCAGGGCCCTGATGGACGTTATTATCTGTACTATGTACTTGATAAAGTTTCCGTTGTTTCAGTAGCAGTTTGTGATACTCCGGCAGGTAAATATGAATTTTATGGATTTGTACATTACGCCGATGGATTACGCCTTGGTGAAAAAGAGGGAGACCAGCCTCAATTCGATCCCGGTGTGTTGACAGAAGGAGATAAAACCTATCTGTATACAGGTTTTTGCGCAAAAGGTGATAAATCAAGAAAAGGCCCAATGGCAACAGTACTTGGAGCGGATATGCTTACAATCGTGGAAAATCCGGTGTTTATAGCTCCAAGCGAACCTTACAGCGAAGGCAGCGGATATGAAGGACATGAGTTCTTTGAAGCTCCGTCCATTCGTAAAAAGGGTGATACCTATTATTTTGTTTATTCCTCAATTGTTTTCCATGAATTGTGTTACGCTACCAGCAAATTCCCCACAAAGGGCTTTGTTTACGGCGGAGTGATTGTGAGCAATAGTGATCTTCATATTGACACTTACAAGCCTGCGGAAAAACCAATGTTTTATGGTGCAAACAACCATGGCGGCATGTGTGAAATCAATGACAAATGGTACATTTTTTACCATAGACACACCAATGGAACAAATTTCAGCAGACAAGGCTGTATTGAGCCTATTACAATCTTAGAGGATGGCACAATTCCTCAGGTAGAAATGACTTCCTGTGGCGCAAATGGAGGCCCGCTGGAAGGACACGGGGAATACCCCACATATCTGGCATGTAACCTGTTCTACAAAGAGGAATCCTTATATACTGATTGGACAGGCGCATGGATGGATCATCAGTTCCCTAAGATTACTCAGGATGGAAGAGATGGGGACGAAGAAATAGGCTATATTGCTAATATGAAGGATTCTGCTACAGCCGGATTCAAGTACTTTGACTGTAAGGGCATCAAGAAAGTCAAAATCAAGGTTCGTGGATATTGCAGGGGCGAATTCCATATAAAAACAGCCTGGAATGGAACGGTTCTTGGTAAGATACCTGTTGGATTTTCAAATATATGGCAGGAGTATTCAGCGGATATCGTAATACCGGACGGTGTTCATGCGTTGTATTTATCCTATGCAGGGGCAGGTAGTGCAAGTTTGGCTTCTTTCACACTGGAATAAAAATGAGACGATAACTCTTTTGCTGAGTTCACAAAAACCAATCCTCTAATCGGAATATTATTCCAATTAGAGGATTGGTTTTTTAGCTTGCATGGAAAAAGGTACTAACTTGTACAAACATTTGAAATATATCTTAGTATGAGGTAAATTATGTATATGTACTATATATTTCATTTTAGTAGTATTGTTTCGGTTGGGGGGAATTATTTGTGAATACTTTTTTCATTGGAATTGACATTGGAGGGACCCATGTCCGCATTGCAACTTATGATGAGACTTTGGGATATATTTCTGACATTAAAAAAGTAAAGTTTAAAAAATCCGGGATTTGCGAGCTTGAAATTTCGGAGAATATTTGTGATTTGATAACATCTGCTATAAATGAAATGAAGCAGGAAAATAAAGTATTAAAAGGAATAGGGATTTCCTTGGCTGCACTCTTTGAAAGAACCACCGGAAATATTGTCAAATGGCCCAACAATATGACTTGGAATGGTTTTGAGTTAAAAAAGTATTTGCAGTCGAAATTTAATGTACCTGTTATTCTGGAGGACGATGCTAATTCGGCCGCACTTGGCGAAAAACTTGAGGGAGCAGGAAAAGGGCATGATAATCTGGCATACATTACAATTAGTACAGGCGTTGGATGCGGGCTGATTCTTAATAATACACTTATTACCGGTGCAAATGGGTGGGCAGGTGAAATAGGTCATATAAAGGTGGTTGAAGAGGGGCCGGAATGCAATTGCGGCAATAAAGGATGTCTTCAGGCATTAGTATCGGGTCCGGCACTCTTGAAAAGATTTAAAGAGTTAAAAAAGGGTTGCGGAGATACTGAGCTGATACAGCTGCCGGAGGTGGCTGTTTTGGCTGAGAAAGGAGATGCTGACGCAATTGAGGTTTTTTCTCGGGCAGGTATGCATATTGGCAAAATAATAGCGAACATTGTTATGTTACTTGATATTTCTGCTTTTGTTATTGGCGGAGGCGTTGCCGAAGCAGGAAATATTCTTCTGGATTCTGTAAGAGAAACAGCTGCTCACCAACTAAAGTACTTTAACAGAGAAGTTAAAATAGAAAAGTCTGCGTTAGCTGATATTAATGGAGTAATAGGGGCCCTCGGGATTATATACAGACATATAAATAACAGAGAGCCGGAAATGATGCTAAGATTGAGTTAATGATATAGAATGTTAAGACAATAAACCTTATAATAAATAAGAGAGTCACCATTAGAAATATTCGAGTTTTAGGAGGATTGACATAAAATATGTAATTAAAAATAAATATACTTTATAGATTTATTAGGAAAGTATTGAATATTAAGGAATTACAGAATAAAGTTTCAATAACATAAAATAGATGTTATTGCAAAGATAGACGATAGATAAAGTTTATTTTTATGGAGATAGGTATAGGATGACCAACGTTATTCAATTCGCTAACAGTGATGTAAAAGAGTATAGAAGCAAGTGTGTGTTTATAAACAGGATGGTATCCGTAGAAGGAGAAGATGAGGAGAAACGTAACTATCCATGCATAGTCCTTTATGAAAAAAATATAAATATTCCTATTTTTTATACAGGGTTGGAAAGATATCTGTGCCACTTGGTAAAGGGTGAATTGCTGAATGGAAAGACATTATCTTACAAAGCCTATGCGGTATGTCATTTTCTGAATTACTTGCTTAAAGAGACTGATATCAACTTTATACATGAGTGCAGCCTTAAAACCATAAGAGACTTTTTGAAGCATTTAAAGATGCAGAACGACGAAAAACAATACAACAGAGATACATGGCTGAGATACAGGGACTATGTGGTAGATTTTCTGATACATTACTATACCTCAAACAGAGATGCTCTTCCATTTAAGTATAAAGGTGAAGAATTGAGGACGTTGACTATTGTAAAGGATAAAAAACATCATAAGAAGGCAGTTATATCACACAATTCTTCAATGCATGTGTCAGCTCCTAAGACTACTCATAAGAAAAACAGAATTCTGATAGAAGGGTACTTGGAATTGCTCCTTTACGAAGCTAAGAAATACGAGCCGGATATCACACTTGGTATCGCTCTGGGAGCTTATGCAGGAATCAGAGAGGGTGAAATAGTAAATATATGCTGTGGAAGTCTTAAAACTATAAGGAAAAGCTTTGGCATGTTGTCAGGAATTGAAATAGACCTCACAGACAAAGCTAAATATTTTGAAAACTGGAAAGGAAAAATAGATCCCGGCACAATTAAGAAAAACAGAGTGCAGAAGGTTTATAACGACTTTGTTGCTGATATAAGCGAACTGCATGACACTCACATTAAAATAATGGAAAGCAGAGGATTTGATACAAGTCCTGATGCACCACTGTTTGTTAATAAGCAGGGCAATCCTATGACAGTGCAGACGTACTCTGATAGAGTAAAGACATTGTTTTATGAAAGATTTTTGCCATCACTAAAGATAGCCTGCGAAAAGCAAGGAAAATATGTAGAGAATGCGGCATTTATAGAAACTTATGAGGTCGAGTATCCAGGAGCGCATATGTTTAGACACTGGTTCACAATGTATCTGATTACAAAGGCAAAACTCACAGGCGGAGAAATAATGAAGTGGCGTGGCGATTCGAGTCAGGAATCCATGAATGACTACATACATGAAAACGCAGACCTTATAGAGAAATATAGAGAAAGCTCGTATACATTCCAGTCGCAGATACTGGAGGACATCTATTAGACTACTCTCTGCGATTGTAACCTCGTTCTAAATAAACCGTCATGTGGTATCTAACTGATTAACAAAGTAACAAAGACACTGTGGTTAGAGCTTATCAAAACCATCATGTGGTAGGAGGTGGGGTTTTGGCAAATATATGGTCAAACGATAATATTATAACAATTGCCAAAGCTTCACGAGCTCTTGGCATAAAGGCAGATATCTTGCAGTATCACATAGATAATGGTGATATCGAGGTTCATGATGATGCAATTCTTAAATCGGTATGTGATAAGATCGCAGAGCAAAAGGATACCTACGTTGGTATCAAGGCATTCCTTAAACAGCATGACAGCGACAGATTTGAGTCAAGGTATGCTAAGAACAGAAATAAATACATTGATTTTTTGGAGGAGAATGATTACTTTGGCGTATCGATTCACGAACCGGCAGAAATACTGTTTGAGATTCCTGAAAGAGAAGAATTCTACATAAGCCGTGAAGATGCACTATTCCTTGACTATAAGAGTGAGAGATTCTTTCAGGAGTTCGGATTTACAGAGGAAGAAAAGACTAGATGGATTATCAATCATTCCAAAGGACATCCAGTAGCTCTTGAATATATGAAGAAGTATCTGACATACATTGAGGATGAAGAAAATATCTATACTCCTTCACTCACAGCTTTTGTACGAACCATATTTGATATGTCTGATATAAAGCAGCTTACTGATGAGGACGTCATATCTGCAATAGAAGAAGCTGATACAGTACGAACAAAGGAACTTCTCGTTGAATTCATTAAGTTTGTAGCAAAATATGAAAACGTCAAATATCATAACATCGACCTAAAGAAGAGAGAAAGTGATGCTGAGCCTGCGTATCCTTATGAAGACTTTGTCAGACTATCAAAGATATTATTTAACAGTGATTACGACAAAGAGCATAACTTGACTCTTAAGGCATTAGAAAACAGTAATTATGCAGAGATGTGGATGTTCTTATCATGTCACTATGTGTGCGGTTGGCGTTCTTCAGATATCTGCGACAGATGGGTTTATCCAAACTTTATGAGTAATGATAATCCATTTAAAATCAACATAGATACATTAAAGGAAGATATACTGAATGGAAATATTCCTAATGAAACATATGACAGTGTTGCTCTATACACTATAAGAAAAATTGAAATGGCATACAATGTTCCGCAAAAGACAGGACTTGGAAAGCTCCGTTCTGAGATCGTGCCAGAACTCAGGGCATTTTTTGGAAAACTTGTTCTTATAGCAGAGTATCATCACATAACTTCAGAAGAGGGATACATGAATGCTCATAGAGCAAGTCGTTATAGAAGTTGGATTATCTGTAGGGACTTCTTTGGAGACGATATATTTAATATAACAGGAAAACATTCCGTTTCTTCAAGAAGGTTAAACAAATCATATTTGCAGGGGATTGAGCAGTCGGCAAGGAATAACGGGAATACCACTTTGGTTGCTCATGTGATAGCATCATTTGCCCGCAATCATGCAAATGTAGATACTACAGCTATTTATCTTAAAGACCACGGTCTGACAGGCGAGAGCGCAGAAGTTGTTTTATACATGATGATGCAGAGAGGTGTATTCAGCGTTTCATTGTACAACGCACTTATAGCCGCATTTCCAGATGCTTTTGAAAAGCTTTCCGCAAAAGAGCAGACTCTGATAATGGAAAAGATTCCACTCTCGGCTTATGAACTGGAGACATTAGGAACTTCATTGGTAGCTTCAAACAGAATGACTGAGATTTTATCTCATGGCAAATCAGAAGAACCAACTGAGATATTGAAAGCCATGTTTGCTCTTGCACAGGGAAAAGGTAAGGCAAAGGATGTAGGTATTTACTGTAAAAAGAAAGCATTAGGTTTTTGCTGTGAGAATCCTATATACGAGTCATGTCTTGCAAATCTCTGCCCATATCATGTGTTCACGAGTGATGGAATACCTTCACTTGTAAAAGTGATAAAGGATTACATGGAAAAAGAGCTTATTACAGGTAATAGGAAGTACGGCATAGCACTTAGAACGCAGATAATACCTGCCTTTCAGGAAATAATAAACGCAATTATAAAGGAAATGTCTGAAGAAGATATAGCAGGAACACGAAAACTTATTAGGGAGGCTCTGAATGGATAACCTTTTAAGAAAAATAGAGTCTGAAGAAGTAATACTCTACACGGACCAAGTCTACAGTGTCGAAGTGTTGAACAAATGCCGTGAGATACATAAATCACTTGTAAATAGTGGAAAGCTTGAAGGCATATTTGAGGCTGATAAATGGATAGGCAATTCAGACGTTAAAAAGTATGGTCTTGATTTCTCACTTCATTCAGAAGCTTACAAAAAGCACATTGGTAAGGAATTCGGAATTGCAGAAGAAACAATGAAAAACATGCTTAGATGTTATGCTATTTATTGCAACGGAGTCTATGTTTATCAGACCATTGCCAGGGACAAGATAAGTACCATCAAGGAATTCCTTCAGAAGTACAAAGATAAAGATTTTAGACTGACAACGACTGGTATTACTACCTTGGAAGATTTCCTTGGCTTCATAAATACACCTGATTCACAGATTGAGAGGATAACGTCCAACATAAAGCTGATTAAAAGTAAGGAGTCATCGCAGAGACTTCTTTCACCAATAATAAATTATCTGGTGATTGAAAACGAGGTTAACAGTATTTACAGGAACAACCCTGACGACAATACGTTTAAGAAGTGGTTTCCTATTTTCTTCTGGGTGAACATCACATTTATTCTGCCTCTGAGAGCTACGGAAATGCTCCTTACACCAAAGGAATGTATTTACAAAGAGAATGGCAAGACTTACCTCATAATAAGGCGTACAAGGCTCAAAAAAGGTACAAGAACAGTATATTACGATATAAATAAGGATTACAAAGAATTCACTTTTGAAATCCCTGCTACAGAGGTTGTAAGGAACGTTGAAAAATACATAGAGCTTACAAAGGAACAGGACAGGCGTTTTCTCTTTGAATATAACGAGCTAATGATAAACAACATGCTTTCATTACAGTCATTTAATCATCTTGTGGCTGCATTCGTAGAGGAACATATTATTGGAAACAGTCGTTATGACTTTGCTAAATACGCTACAGGGATTACAGAGTTTGAGCCTGTTACAGCAGGTGATAGCAGACCAATCGCTATGGCAAATCTGTATTTTCAGAAGTTAGGTGAAGATATATGTAGACAGCTTGCAGATCATATAAACATCAATACAAGCTCTGGCTATTACACAAATATATCAGAGACCATATGGGCTTCATCTGTGGTACAGCTTCAGAAAAAGCTTGATTATGAGTGGCGATATTCAAAGGAACAGTATGAGCAGGTCAATAAAACTGCTGTTGATACAAGTAATTCAGTATGTACCTCTAGTAAGAGACTTGCGGATGAAAACGATTTAAGTGACTGTATCGAGCAGAGGCATCTCGCCGATTGTATGGGATGTGAGTATTACAGACCTTCCAAGGCTGAACTTGAAAGCTTTATGCAATTTCAGCAGAAAAAAGCTGATGATAGTGCAAGGCGTGTTATAGAGTTTATGAATAATACCATGAGTATAAAGAATAAAGATGTGTCTCTTGAAGAAGTATTCTTATCAGTTCAGACAGATGCTACACGATTTCGTATGGGATGTAACATTAAGGCAGAGGAGAAATATAACGAATGGCAAAGACTCAGAAATACTCAGAAGACCAGCTGTTAGAAGCTGTTATACGTTTTGCTGAAATCGAAAAGAAAAAGATAAAAGCAACAGAGCTTGCTAAATGGTGCAGAGATAATATTGAAGGTCTTGAAGAAGTTAGAGACTATCATTTTACACGACCTGTTAAGGAAAAAGATGAGAAGACTGGAAAGATAGTAGAATGCCCCAAGCTTTGTACTGTGAGAATGGATGAAATAAATAAATCCCGCAGCCTTACAGTAAGTGTCAATACGAACTTATTGCTCAGAGCATCGAATATAGACACTTTTATGGAACAACCTACATCATCGCAGAGGAAGATGATTGTAGAAACCAGAGAGACTGTAGACAAGCTACTTACAAAGAATACAAATCTTACACGAGAGAATGAAGCTTTGAGAACCGAAAATAAGTCTCTTAAGAAAGATATTTTATCCGTTTCAGATAAGGTTGATATATTGAAGAAAACACAGGAGAAGTTAATAAAACAGGTAACGTACCTCATGAAGAAAACAGATGAAGAGGCTCGTAAGAAAATGCTTTCTGAAATGGGGATTGAGGATGCTTCTATAGATTTGGATGTGTATACTCAAAGCTTACAGCAGAACATAGATGACGTTATGGATATAAATAAAGTGCTAAAAAATTACATCGTGACAAATACTTCAAATCTCGATGAAAATGTTGATATAAATGCAACCTCATTAAATGATAAAATTATGTCTGGATTAGATTTTTAAGAGTGCGTATATGGGGGCAAGATTCGTGAAAATCATTGCCCCCATATAAGTTGATGCTTATATAGTAAATTAAAGCAATATTTTACTTAGAATTTTTTACCCTTAAGCTGGCTTTCTTTCATCAGTTAAAAAAAATTAAAAAGAGTAAAAGAAATGAGCATATAGTTTACTATGTCAAACACATTATGATTGTCCTAATATTAGAACTAATTTTTTGTTATATTAAGTATTTCATAAAGCAGTTCAATATCTGATTGGAAAAAACCGAAAAATTTTCAGAAGATTATGGATGCTTTTATGCATAAATATTTTCGCCTATGTAAAGTTTTTGTTTAAATAGTCAAATAATGTTATTGTAAGGCTACCGATCAGATGGTAAAATGATGTAAATGATAACTTTGGAGGAAGATGTAAATGCAAATTTCCTATAATAGGCTTTGGAAATTAATGATAGATAAAAAAATAAAGAAAATGCAACTTGCAAAAGATGCAAAACTAAGTACATCTACTCTTGCAAAGTTGGGTCAAGAAAAGCCTGTAAGTATGGATGTTTTGATGAGGATATGCAAAGTTTTGGATTGTGATATCGGGGACATAGTTGAGATGATTGATGACAAGCAAGAATAGTTTTTTATAAAAAATTCAAGCTAAACGATTTTGATATAGAGGTGTTTTCATGAAAGAATTGGATGTGAAAATTGAACAGTGGAAAAAGAGACTCTTAGATTTAAGTAAAAGAAATAGATTAATTAATTTCAAAGAAACAAAAAGGTCTAGTGTTTCAATTACGTATCCAAGTTTTGAAGTTTTATACAAGAGAATAGTTTTTGATGAGGAAGCACTTAGTTTTCCATATCCATTAAAAACTATATATGATGAAAATGGTGAAGAGAATAATATAACTATTCAAGAAGGGGACTTAAAGACTAATAAAACAATTAACGAACAACAGAAAACTTTGAAAGTTTTACGAGGCAAAGCAAAAACCTATATTGAAGAGCAGGGCATTAATTCACTTTATTTAACTTTTGGAATTATTAAATGGAAGGAAAATGTAACTTCAGATGTTATTCTTTCTTCTCCCATAGTATTAGTTCCGGTTTCATTGACTATTCAATCAATAACCGACCCTTACAGATTACAACTTCATGAAGATGAAATAGTTGTGAATCCAAGTCTAGTATTTAAGTTTGAAAATGATTTTGGAATTATTCTGCCAGAATTTGATGGTAATGAAGAAGAAATTTCCGATTATTTGCATAAAATCAGTCAGCTGGCAAACAAGAATGATTGGTCGGTTACATCAGATGTCCATCTAACACTTCTATCTTTTTTGAAAATAAATATGTATAAAGATTTAAAGGACAATAAAGATAAAATAGTATCCAATCCAATATTTAAGGCTATAAGTGGAGATAAAAGTGAAATATCAATTATTCCTGAAGAACTTAATAATTTTAACCATGACAGGAATATCAGACCAGTAGACACGTATCAAGTCGTTGATGCGGACTCAAGTCAGCAAGATGCAATCTTATTATCAAAGAAGGGAATAAGTTTTGTTTTACAAGGACCTCCGGGTACAGGCAAGAGCCAAACGATAACAAATATTATAGCCGAGGCATTAGCTGATGGGAAAAAGGTGCTATTTGTATCTGAAAAAATGGCAGCTCTTGAAGTGGTAAAAAAAAGGCTTACGGCGGTCGGACTTGATGATTTCTGCCTTACATTACATAGTTATAAAGCCAATAAAAAAGAAGTTCTATCACAACTTGCCAAAACACTAAATATGCAAAGAATAAGCCTTCGTGACGATGCTTTATACAAACTCTCCAGCTTGGAAGAAAAAAGAAGAAGACTTAATGAATATTCTGAAGAGCTACATACTAAATGTCCACCGCTTAATATTTCTATATTTGAAGCAAATGGCAGATTATCAAAACTATTCACGACGCAGGATATTATATTTGATATCCCCAATATTGAAAGTACGGATACAAATTTACTAAATAAATATAAATACCTTTTATCTGAGTTTTCAAAAACTATTGGAAAATTAACGGAAGATTATGCAGATAATCCTTGGTGTGGTTGCAATGTCCCAGTTGTTACACATGAATTAAGACATAATATTGAAGTAAATTTGAATAAAATTTCACTTGCAATTAAAGAGATAATCTCGTCATATGAATCTGCGAATAAAAATATCGGCAGCCCCAAAATGCTGAGTATGCGAAATTTACCTCATTTATTTGCTGCTATAGATTTTTGCTCTGAGTCACCTTTGTTTCCAGAAAAATGGCTTTCTGAGGATTTTACAGAATTGAAAAGACTAGCAGAAGAGAATCATTCGTTGCTTAATGAATATAAGAAAGATCGAGAAAGCTTAAGTGAAAAATATACGCCAGAAATCTTTGATTTATCTGCAAAGATTATAATTTCAACGATTGAAGAAAAAATAATTGATGTAAAAAAATATTTGAAGCAAGAAAGTTTTTCAAGTAGCAAAGATATAGTTTTGAAAGCTGACTATATTTTGTCTGAGTGTATGGAAATAAGAGGAGTGCTTAATAGTATATGTGCTTTAAGTACTGAAATTATTGAAATGACAGGTATTTATAAACATAATAATTTTAACACTATAAACCAATTAAAAGAAATTATTGATTTAATATTATTATGCCCAAACCCACACCCAAAATGGTTCGAACAAGCTGAAATTGCTAAATTATACAATTCAATTGAAATTGCTAAAAGTTTTCAAATGAAATTAAGGAAGAACTTAAATAGTGTAGGAGAACAATTTGAAAGGGAAATATTAAGCATAGAGTATGAATCTCTTATTAATAAATTTGAAAGAAATTATTCAAAACTCATTAGTGTTGTAAGTGCTTACAATAAGTTGCCAGATGCTTTGGAAATGAAAATTTCTCATCTATATGATTTTTCAAACAAAGAGGTTGAAAACCTAAAAATATTCCGAACATTTTTGTTTAATGGGATAAATGCTGCGGTTAAAGTTAGAGAAAAATTGGATATTGATAAAGTAGGTAATCTTCAAGAGATAGTGTCTTTAGGTAGGTTACTAGCAATTATTGTTCAGAATCCAAAGCCTACACAAGTCTGGTTCGATGAAAATAAAGACATAGCAGTTGAAAAAGTCATAAGTCAAATTAAAGAAACGCATGCTGAAATTGAGAAAAACAAAAGCAAAATTTTAGAAAAGTTTGATAAAGATATTTTAGATGTTGATTATAAAGGTATTTTAAAAAGGTTTAAAACTGAGTATGGAAGTTTGCTCAAATTTCTAAAAGGTAGCTATAAATCAGATAAAAATACTATAAAAGGTTTATGCAGGGAGCAAGGCATCAAATTATCTGATAATGATATTATTTCAGCATTGAATATTGTATCTGAAATAAAAGACAAAGAACAATGGCTTTTTGATAATAAGTCACTTTTAAGCGAAACACTTGGTGATTTATATATGAACCATTATACTGATTGGACCTTAATTGAGAAAAACAGAGAAAATTTCAAGAGTATTAGAATGTATTTTGGAGGGAGTAAGATACCAGAAGCATTAAAAAAAGATTTAGTAGAAGGCAATACCTATTGGCTTTCTGAATATAGTTCTATAATTAATGAAATAGCTAATAATAACATTCCAGATCAAATACAGGACATTTTTGGTAGTAAGTCTTCTGTGATAGAAAATGATATACTCTTACAAACCATTAATCAGACAATTGAAAACTCAGAAGGATTAATAAATGATATTGATGATTTAAGTAGATACTTGTTGAAAGACAAAAATCTCAGAAATGTTACAGTTAATGAGCTACTCTCATACTTTAATTCTATAAAGATTGTTGATGAAACAAAAAAATGGTTTGTTAAAAACAGTCCGAATTTTAAAGAATCTATAGGTATGCACTATTTACTAGAAGATACAGATTGGGACAATCTTGAAAATAAAATCAGAATAGCTGAAAGGATAATAGAGTATTTCAAGGGTAATAGGGTACCTCAAAGGCTTATTTCATTATTAATTGCTCATGATAGGAAAATGGATAAGTTTATTCAGTTAAAAAACCATATAAACGACATAGAAACTAGTAATATTTCTGGAAGAGTATTGAGTTTATTAAGTGTAGAAGAAATTGAAACAATGCAGCTGAATGATATAGAAAGTATTTTAGGGGTAATTTTTGAAGATATTAACACCTTAAGTGATAAATATGTTAATTTTAAAAACTGTTCAAAGCAAGAAATTGTATATGAATCAACAATGTCTGATTTAGTAATATTAGAAAGAATTCAAAAAACAGAGGAAACGTTAGAAAACAATAAGAATGATTTATATAACAAATATCAATACAAATTTAAAGGTATTGATACTGATTGGGTGGAAATAATTTCATCATTGGAATTTGCAGAAAAGTTTTATTTGCTTTGTAAAGACTATGCATTTTCAAATAAGTTCATTGAGGATGTTGCTTCTAATAAAGCTTTTGCTACATGGTTAAAAGATACTTTAAAATCATTAACCCAAATGTATGAAAATATTAGTAATACGTTTGAATGGTATGCTAATTTATTCGATAATTACGATGTGATTTATTCACAAAACTTATACAGCTTACTTGATAGAATAATGAGAAGTTTGGATAATTTATCTTTACTTGAAGAATGGATTGATTATAGAAGCATAAGGCAACAATGCAGAGAGGTTGGCTTATCTGAATTTGTTGAAAACGTGGAACGGATAGGTATGGAACCTGATATTATTCAAAACACATTCTTAAAGCGTTTTTACAGGCTCTGGCTTGATGCAATGCTTCCTAAATATCCAGCAGTTTATGCATTTAGAAGCAGATCTCATCAATCTATTATTAAGGAATTTAATGATTTAGACAAAATCCAATTTGATATATCACGACTAAGAATTTTAGAGCGATTGATTATGAAATTACCGAACACTAACTTTGCTACATCCTCAGTTGATGAAGTAGGAATCTTAAAAAGGGAACTTTCTAAGCAAAAAAAGATAAAACCATTAAGAAGATTATTTAAAGAAATACCTAATTTATTAACCGCACTTAAACCTTGCTTAATGATGTCACCTTTGTCAGTAAGCTTATATTTACAAGCGGACGGATACAATTTTGACACAATAATATTTGATGAAGCATCACAGGTATGTACAGAAGATGCTGTTGGCGCAATTATGAGAGGAAAGCAAGTCATAATTGCTGGAGATAGTAAACAATTACCCCCAACAAACTTCTTTGCAGCGGCAGTTTCAGATGGCGAATTTGATGTTGAAACTGACGATGATGAATATGATGATACAGGAGCATATGAATCTATTTTGGAGGAAGCAACAAACGCAATTCCTGAAAGGACGTTAAAATGGCACTATAGAAGTAGACATGAACATTTAATTGCATTTTCTAATGCAAAAATCTATAATCATGAACTTGTTACTTTCCCCTCCAACATAGATCAAATTGAGCATAATGGGGTTGAATATATCTTTGTTGAAAATGGTGTATATGATAGAGGGGGTAAAAAACACAATATAAATGAGGCAAAAAGAGTTGCTGAACTCGTGTTTGAACATTTTAGATTACATCCCGACAGATCGTTAGGAATTGTTACTTTTAGTGAAGCTCAGCAACAGGCAGTAGATAGTGCCATCAGACAAATAAGGTTGCAAAATAGTCAGTTTGAGAAATATTTTTCAGAAGATGCAGAGCAGGCATTTTTTATTAAGAATCTTGAAAATGTTCAAGGGGATGAGCGTGATACTATAATTTTTAGTATCGGATATGCAAAGGATCAAAGCGGCGTAATGTATATGAATTTTGGCCCTCTAAGCAAAAATGGAGGGCATAGGCGTTTGAATGTTGCAATTACTCGTGCAAAATTTAATGTGAAATTAGTTGGTTCAATACATCCAACGGATATCAGAATAGAAAGTACAAATTCTGAAGGTGTTAAGATGCTGCGGCAATATATTGAATTCGCAATTCATGGACCGTCCACGTTGCAAAATGAACTGCATTTTTCAGATATTGTTAATGTTGAATCCCCATTTGAAGAATCAGTTTATGATTTCTTAGTAAAAAACGGATACCAAGTAGCGACACAGGTAGGGTGTTCTGGTTATCGTATTGATATGGCTGTAAAACATCCAACTTTAAGCGGAATCTTTGTAATTGGTATAGAGTGTGACGGAGCAACCTATCATAGTGCGAGAACAGCACGAGAGCGAGATCGTTTACGCCAAACGGTGCTTGAGGATATTGGGTGGAAAATTTATAGAATATGGTCTACCGACTGGATTAAGGACCCAAAAACTGAAGGGGCAAAACTTATAGAAGCTGTTAAACAAGCTATTGAGGGTTTTAAATTTGACAGCACTTCTTCAGGTTCAATTACTTATACTGAAACCAAAGCCTACTCAGAAAATGATTTTATAAGAGTTGAATGTACAGAAGACGAAATTGATACTGATAAGAGTAATCCGTATAATTTTACCTACTATAAGGAAACTGATGTATACGAGGTTGAACGAGTACATGATGATTCTCAATATCTTGCAAATGCAATAAAACATGTAGTGAAACAGGAATGTCCTATTCACTATGAATTGTTATGCAAGAGAGTTGCAACTTTATTTGGAAATCAGAAAGCAACGGTTAAGGTAAGAAATTCTATAGATTATGTTTTAGATAAAAAGATAAAAGACACAATTATAAAAAAGGATAACTTTTTATGGCATAAGGATGTCAAAGATATTCAGGTGAAAATACCTGAACCATATGGGAATGTAAGGCCAATAAACTATATAAGTACAGAAGAGATAGCCGAAGCAATGTATACCATAGTCAGTAAAAGTTTTGGAATCACAACTAATGATCTTATAGCAATAACATCAAGAACTTTTGGGTTTAACCGCTCTGGAGGGAACATATCAGTGGCAATGCAATTAGCTTGCTTACATTTGTTGGAGTGCGGAAGAGTTAAAGAGGTTGATGGAAAGATTGTTATTTAAATCTTTGAAGTATCTGTATAGCAAGCATTTTTGGACAATCTCCTATATCAGCATATAAAAGAGTGGCTACGAAGAACTATGAATAAAAACATTAAAAACTCCATATCTGAAAAACTCCCGTATTTAATTGATGAATGGGATTATAAAAAGAATGGGGACTTATATCCCGAAAATGTTGCTTGGAGATCAAACAAAAAAATATGGTGGAAGTGTAAAAATGGACATTCTTTTCAAACAAATCTCAACAATAGAATAGATGTAAATATAAAGACAGGAGAGGTCATAGTTTCAGATTGTCCATATTGTATAGGAAAGAGGGTATTAACTGGATACAATGATTTAGAGACTACGAATCCAGAACTTATAAGGGAATGGGACTTTGAAAAGAATATTATAAAGCCAACTGAAATTACAAATGGCTCACATAGGAAAATCTGGTGGAGTTGTGATAAAGGGCATTCTTGGCAGGCTGTGGTTTATAGCCGAAAAAATAGGGGATGCCCATATTGCGCAGGTAAAGCTATATTACTGGGATACAATGATTTAGCGACTTTAAATCCGAAACTTGCATCAGAATGGCATCCAACAAAGAACGGGGATGTAAACTCTAATACGATTTCTTTAAATTCACATAAGAAATTTTGGTGGAAATGTGATAAAGGACATGAGTGGGAAATATGTCCTCATAATAGAAATTATGGAAGTGAGTGTCCTTACTGTAGTGGAAGGTTCGCAATAAAAGGCGAAACGGATTTAGAAACACTAAAACCCAAATTGGCTGCGGAATGGCATCCCACAAAGAATAATGGGGTAACACCTGATACTGTTTCTTTGAATTCTCATAAGAAGCATTGGTGGCTTTGCGAGAATGATCATGAATGGCAGGCATACATTTATACTCGTGCAAGCGGTTCTGGATGCCCGTATTGCATTGGGAAAAGGTCGGTAGTAGGAGAAACAGATTTGGAAACAGTAATGCCTGAAATAACTGTCGAATGGAACTATGAAAGAAATAGAGGAAAGACTCCTAATATGTTTACCAAATCATCAAATAGAAAAGTTTGGTGGAAATGTGAATTTGGGCACGAATGGAGAACAGCAATCAACACTAGAACTAGCTTAGGAACAGGTTGCCCAAAGTGTGCGAAAAATCGTCGAAAATAATAAATGAAAAGAGAGGTGAATAACCAAAATTTGATATCGTACAAAATGAAAAATCGACGTTATCAGACGATAAAAAATTTTTGGTTTCTTAAATGGGTTTTACAATAGTACTAGCAGAAAAACCTTCGGTAGCCAGAGACCTGGCAAAAGTTCTGAACTGTGGACAGAACGCCAATGGCTATATAATGGGAAAAAAATATATAGTAACATGGGCTTTAGGGCATCTTGTTACCCTTGCAGACCCTGAGGCCTATGGCAACAAGTACAAGACATGGAACCTTGAAGACCTGCCAATGGTCCCAAACAAAATGGAACTGGTAGTAATAAAGCAGACTGCAAAACAGTACGGGGTAGTCAGAGGACTTTTGAACAGAGCAGATGTGGACGAACTTGTAATAGCCACTGATTCGGGGCGAGAAGGAGAACTTGTTGCCAGATGGATTATAATGAAAGCAGGGTTTAAAAAGCCCATAAAGCGTCTATGGATATCTTCTCAGACAGACAAAGCCATAAAGGAGGGTTTCGCAAAATTAAGACCTTCCAAGGAGTACGACAACCTGTATTACTCTGCACAGAGCAGGGCGGAAGCTGACTGGTTAGTTGGGCTTAATGTCACCAGAGCATTGACCTGCAAATACAACGCACAGTTGTCGGCAGGAAGAGTACAGACACCTACTCTTGCAATGATAGTAGAAAGAGAAGAAGAAATTCGCAAATTCAGGCCAAAAGACTATTGGACAATTTCTGCACAGTTTAACGGATTTACGGTACAGTGGCAGGACAGCAAAACAAATCAGACCAGAACCTTCAACAAAGAAGAAGCAGACGGTATAGTAGCAAAAATAACAGGCCAGACGGGCGAAGTAGTTGAGGTAAAAAAAGAAACCAAGAAGGAATTGCCTCCATTGGCTTATGACCTGACAGAGCTTCAAAGAGATGCAAACAAAAAGTTTTCATATTCAGCAAAACAAACCCTCAACATAATGCAGCGTCTTTATGAGTCGCACAAGCTGGTTACGTATCCAAGAACAGATTCAAGGTACATAACAGATGATATTGTGCCAACCTTGAATGAACGCTTGAAAAGCGTAGCCGTAGGCCCTTATGCAAAGCTTGTTCAGGGAGTTATGAGAAACAAAATAAGTGTTACAAAAAGGTTTGTGGATAACAGCAAGGTTACAGACCATCATGCAATCATACCAACAGAGCAATTTGTTGATTTGTCCTCATTGAATGCAGAAGAGCGGAATATATATGATTTAATTGTCAAGAGATTTATAGCAGTGCTAAGCCAGCCTTTTGAATATGAGCAGACAACTGTAAAGCTCGCAGTTGCAGGAGAAAACTTCTATGCAAAGGGAAAAATAGTCAGGTCAGCGGGTTGGAAAACAGTATATGACGGTTTCGGAAAGCTTGACGAAGACAATGAGGAAGATGACAATGACCAGTCTTTGCCGGATATTCAAAAAGGCCAAAAGGCAAAAGTTGTTGCACCTAAAGCAATAAACGGAAAAACCAAGCCACCTGCAAGGTATACCGAAGCAACGTTGCTTTCGGCAATGGAGCATCCGGGAAAATTTGTAGACAATAAAGCATTAAAGGAAGCCTTAGAAAACACCAGCGGACTTGGTACCCCTGCAACAAGAGCAGATATAATAGAAAAGTTATTTAATACCTTCTACGTGGAGAGAAGAGGCAAGGAAATCCATCCAACCTCAAAAGGAACACAACTTATTTCACTGGTTCCGGCGGACCTGAAATCGCCTGAACTTACAGCAAAATGGGAACAACAGCTTTCATTGATTAGTAAAGGTAAGGCCAACTCAAATGCCTTTGTAGGAGATATGAAAAATTATGCTAAAAAATTGGTGGGAGCAGTTATAGCAAGCTCGGAGCAGTTCAAGCACGATAATTTAACCAGAGAAAAATGTCCCGAATGCGGGAAATACCTTTTGGAGGTAAACGGCAAGAAAGGGAAAATGCATGTATGCCCTGACAGAGAATGCGGATACAGAAAATCGGTAACTGTAATATCAAATGCCAGATGCCCCGAATGTCACAAGAAGATGGAAATCAGAGGAGAAGGGGACAATAAATCCTTCTACTGTTCCTGCGGTTACAGAGAGAAGCTGGATGCCTTTAAAAAGAGAAAAGGGGAACAGGTAGACAAAAAGGATGTTGCTAAATTTATGAGACAACAGGATAAGGACGAAAGTATAAATTCAGCACTTGCCGAGGCATTGGCCAAGTGGAAGAAATAATTGACACGGATATCTGATTATTGTATTATCATTATAATTTATATAGGATAACTAGGGATAAGATTTTCGGGAGGATATTATGATGAGCGTATTTGACAAACTTGATTTTCTTAAAAATAATATAAAATCATTAGGAAGTGCTGCAGTAGCTTTTTCCGGCGGGGTTGACTCTTCCTTTTTATTGAAAGTAGCATATGATGTACTTGGAAAAGACGTTGTAGCAGTGACAGCACATTCTTCCACATACCCTGAGAGAGAGATGAATGAAGCAAAGGAATTTACTGCAAGCTTTGGTATAAGACATAGGATAATTGATTCTGAAGAACTGGATGTTGAAGGATTTTCAGATAATCCTGTTAACCGCTGTTATTTATGTAAAAATGAGTTATATGATAAAATTCAGACGGTTGCAAAAGAGGAAAACGTAAAGCATATTTTAGAAGGCTCCAACCATGACGACCTTGGAGACTACAGACCCGGACTGCAGGCTGTAAGCGAGCACGGTGTACTTAGCCCACTGAAAGATGCTCTTCTTACAAAAGACGAAATACGTTTTCTGTCAAAGGAAATGGGTCTTAAAAGCTGGGATAAACCCGCATTTGCGTGTCTTTCCTCCAGATTTCCGTACGGAGAAAAAATTACCCAGCAAAGGCTTAGAATGATAGACAGGGCTGAACAACTGCTTATGGATTTGGGCTTTAAACAGGTGAGAGTAAGGTTTCACGGTGATATAGCAAGAATCGAAGTGGGACAGGAACAGTTCCTGAAATTTATTGACAGCGAAATAAGAGAAAAAGTTTATTCTGAATTTAAAAAGATTGGATTTATGTATACTGCTTTGGATTTAAAGGGTTACAGAACAGGCAGTATGAATGAAGGCCTAAATATAAAATAATAAACAAATTATTTAAAGGCTGTGCAAAACTATATAGATACAATATATTAAAGCTGTTTATAGTATGTGAGTACAACTTATAACAATTGGAGCAATCCATTGTTATAAGTTTGTACAGAAGTACTAATTAAACATAACCTTGAAAGTTTTCTTATATATTGTATTTGGTTTTGTGACAGCCTATTGTTTTATGGTCAGATCTGAAGACTTGATATTCTTTGGCTTCGGCAATGTAAAATGTTTTCGTCTATATATAAAACATAAAGGAATCATCTTCCGGGTTTCTTTCAGCTTCATCAACAAGGTCGGTGAGAGTAACGTTCTTCAGAACTTCGGAAATTGATTTGTCCATCTTGCTCCAGACCAAGGAAGTTATTGATTTCTCAATTCCTTCTGCCTGCCGGGAAACGGAACGCTCTGTTACTTCAAACAAACTTATTTCAACTGCTTGCAAAATATCATAAGCAGTAATTTTTTCTGGTGATTTAGTCAGTTGGTATCCCCCCTGAGACCCCTTGATGGAAGAAACAAGCTTTGACCTTTTCAAAAGTGAGAAAACCTGTTCAAGGTAAATTTTTGATATTCCAAGTTTTTCTGAAATACTTATCACAGTAACAAAATCACCGTTTCTGCCCAATTGAGCAACACATATCATAGATGCTATCCCGTATCTGCCCTTTGACGAAATTCGCATAATTGCCTCCAATTTCATACTAATTATATATGTTTTATTGAACCACATACTTTATAATGTGTCAATATTATTAGTTTTTATTCAGATTTATTCCCATGTAATTACATGGGAATTCTAAAAAATAACATTGACAATATTGAAATCACCTATTATACTAAAGAAAACAATAGAATACATATATGAATTATATGAATAGTATGAATATATTCTAACAGGTAGGTGAAATATATTATGGACAGCAAGCCTGTAATTAACATAGAGGGATTAACAAAAATATTCTCAGGAAAAACAAATGTAGTAAAAGCTCTTGAAAATGTAAATCTTACAATCAACCAGGGGGACATTTTCGGAATAATCGGTATGAGCGGAGCAGGAAAGAGTACTCTGGTCAGGTGTATTAACTATCTTGAAAAGCCAACAGGAGGAAGGGTAGTAATAGACGGAGTAGATTTGGCAGGCCTTAGTGAAAAGGAATTGCGAAAAGTCCGCCAGTCCATGGGAATGATATTTCAGCAGTTTAATCTTCTCATGCAGCGTACTGCAATAGAGAACATAACATTTCCCCTTGAAGTATCAGGAATAGATAAAAAGGATGCCCATAAGCGTGCGAAGGAGCTACTGGAGCTGGTTGATTTGGCTGACAAGGCAGAAGCCTATCCTTCACAGCTGTCCGGAGGACAAAAGCAGAGGATTGCCATTGCCAGAGCTTTAGCCACAAATCCAAAAGTTTTGCTATGTGATGAGGCTACGTCTGCCCTTGACCCTAATACCACAAAAGCAATTCTTTCATTGCTGAAAGACATAAATAGCAGACTTGGAATTACCATCGTAATAATTACTCATGAAATGAGCGTAGTGGAACAGATATGTTCCCACGTTGCAATCATAGATAAAAGCGGGATTGCGGAGCAGGGGAAGGTGTCTGAAGTTTTTGCACACCCTAAGACAAATGCAGCTCAAAGATTGGTATTTCCAAATGGAAATAGAAATGAAAAAAATATCGGAAGCCGGTGTTGCAGGATAGTATTTGACGGTAGTTCCTCATATGAGCCTGTTGTTGCCACAATGATACTGGACTGCGGTGCACCTGTTAACATAATGTTTGCAGATATGCGTGATATAGATGGAAAAGCATACGGACAGATGGTTATACAACTTCCTGATGACGAATTGATATCTCAAAAGATAATTCATTACCTGAAAGAAAGAAATCTTGCGGTAGAGGAGGTTCTTGACCATGTGGGATAGTTCAACCTGGATGATGATAGGCAAAGGTCTTCTTGAAACAGTTTATATGACATTGTTATCTACACTTGCAGCATATGTGATAGGCCTTCCGTTAGGAGTACTGCTTGTTACAAGCGAAAACAACGGAATTCTCCCTAAGCCCAAGTTAAACAAGATTCTCAACGTAATAGTAAACCTGCTTCGTTCGATTCCTTTTCTTATACTATTAATTGCTGTAATGCCAGTTACCAGAGCATTAATCGGAACAACCATCGGGTCAACTGCTACCGTGGTACCTCTTGTAATAGCGGCAGCACCCTTTATTGCAAGACTTGTAGAATCCTCGCTTCAGGAGGTTGACAAGGGTGTTATAGAGGCAGCTGTTTCAATGGGGTGCAGCCCCTTTCAGATAATCCGTAAGGTAATGCTGCCTGAATCTGTACCATCCCTTATTACAGGGGCTGCAATAGCAACCACAACAATACTCGGCTACTCCGCAATGGCAGGAATAGTAGGCGGAGGAGGACTTGGTGACATTGCAATACGCTATGGCCTTTACAGGTATCAGAATGACATGATGTTTGTCACTGTTGCATTACTTGTTATTGTTGTACAGATAGCGCAGGAATTGGGAACAGGAATAGCCAGAAAACGTGATAAGAGAAAACAAAGTTAATACATTTAATATAAACAAGGAGGTAACAAAATGAAGAAAAAATTACTTGCATTATTACTAACAACGGTATTTGCAGTCTCAGGCATATTATCAGGCTGCGGTTCACAATCTAAGAAGCTTGTTGTTGGAGCATCACCTTCACCTCATGCAGAGATACTCAAAGAGGTTCAGAGCGCACTAAAAGACAAAGGATATGAGCTTGAAATAAAAGAATTTACGGACTATGTTCAGCCAAATCTTGCATTACAAGACAAAACACTGGATGCAAACTATTTCCAGCATAAGCCGTACATGGATAATTTCAATGTTGAAAACAATACACAATTAGTATCTGCAGCGGGAATCCATTACGAGCCATTAGGAATATATCCCGGGAAGGTAAAGTCACTTGATGCTATTGCTGATGGGGCAACTATTGCCGTTCCAAACGACACTACAAATGAAGCAAGAGCTCTTTTACTTCTGGAAACTGCCGGACTTATAAAAGTAAATCCTACTGCCGGATTCAAGGCAACAGTAAAGGATATAACACAAAACCCAAAGAATATTAAAATCAAAGAACTTGAAGCCGCTCAGTTGGCAAGAACTCTGCCTGATGTGGATGTGGCAGTTATAAACGGAAACTTTGCCTTGCAGGCGGGCTTCAATGTTGAAAAGGACGCTCTTGCAAAAGAAGAAGCCAATTCAGTAGCTGCAAAGACATATATCAATATTCTTGCCATTCGTAAGGGTGACGAGAACAGAGAGGATATAAAAGCTTTGGTGGACGCTCTTAAAAGCGAAAAGGTCAAGAAGTTTATAGAAGAAAAGTACAAGGGAGCAGTTGTTCCACTATTCTAAACTTATATGTTTTCAGCCTGTACTAAGAGTATAAATTGTATCAATGGAAGCTTGGTTAAAGATATTTGCAGATGTTTATCGGCGAAGCAAGGATATTTTACCGGAAAACCTTTACGATGAAGGTTTTAGCGACACAATGAATCATGGACGATGAATGTGAGCGACGGTAAAAAATCCTAAGATGAGCCGTTATAAACTCTTGCAAATATCTTATAAGCAATCATTGATACAATTTTATACGGGAGTACAGATGCTGAAACAGAAATTTATAACTTACTTAATTGCCTTATGGGCGTAGGTGTTAACAACCACCTTGTCATAGGGCACTTTCTGTTTTAGTTCACCTGCCTTATTCATTACAGTCTGGAGCAGTTCAAAGGCTTCCTTTTTCATATCAGGTTCCTTACACCAGGCATCAATTTTTTTGTACCTTTCGGCAACAACTGTCAGAAGCTCTGTATCAGTGTCAGGAAAGGACGGTTTTAATACTTCTGCAATTTCTTTGGGAGAATGGGTGTCTACCCATACTTGACCTTTGTAAAGTGCATCTGTTAATGTCAATCGAAATTTAGGCCACTTGCTGGTCAAATTTTAGGCCACCTATACATAAAAATTTAAACATTCTCAGTCTGTTTGGCAAGGGCCTGTTTAAACCGATAACTGTCACCATTAATATTTAATATATGGGCATTATGGGTTATCCGATCCAATAAAGCCGCAGTCATTTGTTCATCTCCCAACACCTCCGTCCATTTTGGAAATTCCAAATTTGTAGTTATGATTAGACTACCTCTTTCATATCGGGAAGAACAAAACTGAAACAGCAATTCCGCACCTACCTTACTGAATGGTACATATCCCAATTCATCCAGAATAACTAAATGTGGCCCCAACCACTGTTTTTCAAGCTTGTTTAAACGATATTCCTGTTGTGCTGCAAGTAATTCGTTTATCAATCCTGCTGCCGTATAGAATTTTACTCTCATACCCTGACGGCAGGCTTCATAACCTAGAGCCGTTGCAATATGTGTTTTACCTACACCAGAGCTACCTACAAGTATTATGTTTTCCCTGTTCCCAATATACTCCCCCTGCATTAACTTCAATATTTTGGGCTTGCGTAGGGACGGGATTACTTTAAAATCAAAACTTTCAAGTGTTTTAATTACTGGAAAGCATGCCTGACGTATGCCTCTTTGAATACGGTTGTTTTCTCTCTGGTGAACTTCCTGTTCCAATACTCCTAACAAGTAACCCTCATAATCAAGATTGTTATCTGCGGCTTCTCTCGCTAAAGACTCGTAGATCTTGGCAGCCTGAGGCATTTTTAGTTTTTTAAAATATGCTTCTAGAAGCATTTTGTTAACGGCCATTAATGATCACCCCCTGTCATCAGTATGCTATATTTATCAAGATTAGGAGGTGTTACAATAACTTCCGGAATGCTCTGAAGCTTGTCCTTGTTAATGGGATCTGCTTTATGGCTTAAAACCAATGTCTGCCCCAGTATGTTAAGTACCCCGTCATATCCGTAAACATTGTATTCCATTGCTATTTCAATAGCTTCAGTTACCTGTGAAGGATGGTAATCTCTATGGAGCATAAGTATTTTTACAAATTCCCGGTTACCTCTGGGATTCCTTGCTAACAGGCAGCGGCGATATTGTTCATAGATAGGGGGAAGTGTCTGAGGGTTGTATACTTTTGTATTTCCTAATGCTCGAGATTTGAAAAGCAAAAGTTCCAGATAGTGATCCAGTATGATACTATCCTTATTGCGGCCATGTATTCTGAAATGTTCTGCGATTGTAGAGCCTTTTGAGATAATTTTAATCTCTTCAGCAGTTGCCCTAACTGTCACCTTTTCTCCAACATATGAAGTAGGGACGGAGTAGCGGTTGGTTTCAAATTGTATCATTGAATATCGGTTAACTTTAGCCTCTTTATACCTTGCTCCATCAAACCTTACTGTGGGCAATGGCCTTAATGCGGATTTTTCAGCTTCCCATTTTGAGTTTTTCTCTAATAGCTTAATACATTCATTATGTAAGTAATGATTTAATTCCTCAAAGGAATTTACATCCGGATAAGGTACAAAGAATCTTCTGACTACTTCTTTACCTGCATTTTCTACTCCGCCTTTTTCATTACCCCTAGCAGGTCTGCAGAATGTAGATTCATAAAGGTAATGAGTGCGAAGAGATATGAATTGCTCCTGTTCTTCCCGATTACTGCCCTGAAGTACCTTCTTAACTGCTGTTTTTAAATTGTCATAGGCTATCTTGTAGGGTACACCCTTCATAAACTCAAAACATTTAATATGTCCGTCAAAGAATGCCTCCTGCTTCTCAAAGGGATATGCCCTTACATAGAAGCCTCCAGAGCCTCTCAATTTCATAACAAAAATATGAGCCTTTGTTTCCTTACCGTTCAGATAGAAATATGCCTCTGTCCAATCTACTTCCGCATAAGTTCCGAGCTCAAATTCCAACGGAAGAAATGCTTCTTTTTGTTTTCTGTATTCCTGCCTGAGAAAGTCAGAAACAGTGTTGTAACCACCGCTAAAGCCTTCTTGCCTTAAAATTCCAAATATTTTTGTTCCGGTATGCCGTTGTTTACGATGCCTTTGCTTATCATCTTCGATAATTTGCCGAATCATTGGTATATATGGTCCTAAAACAGGATGGTTGCGTTCTTTGGTTAGCTTATATTTAGGAGGTTTTGTCTCCTCCAGAGATAAATACTTTGAAATTGTATCCCTGTGAATTCCGGTTCTGCGGCTTATTTCTCTGATACTTAGGTCTTCCATAAAGTACATTTTTCTGATATCTTCTAATTGTGCCATCTTAATCATACCTTTCCTCCTGTACGATAGTGTCTGGATAACAAAATCATACAGGAAAATTTGATTAAGGTGGCCTATTTTTTTACCGGTAAGTGGTACAATTTTAGAATAGCATTAACATGCATCGGTAAACTTCTGAATAACATCTTTATTTTTATCTATAAAACTCTTTTTAGCAAAATATGCCGTGTACGGTATCTCTCCGCTTTCTTGACCTACTGAAGCCAATATATAGCCTTTTCCTTCTTTTTCAAGAGAGGATGCAACTGGTTCGAATAAAGTTACATAATCGCCCTTGCCTCCGGTAAAGGCGCCTGCCATAAGTGCAAACTGTATACTTGTGTCAACATTTACATCAGCTCCGGGAGCAAGGCCGTTTTTATTGAGAACATACTCAAGTGTCATTTCGGGAACTCCGCCTTTTCTTCCGCCCACGATATTCTTGCCTTTTAAGTCACTCCACTTGAAACCGGGTTCAGGCTTCCTGCCTACAAGAAAAGAACCGTCTCTTTTTGTAACCTGTGCAAAAACCTGTGCGTAGTCAGCTTTACCCTCGTTATATACGTATATACTTGCTTCGGGGCCTGCCAAGCCTATGTCACATTGTCCCGACAAAACTGCTGTCATAACCTTGTCGGCTCCCTGACCGTTCTGAAGCTCGATATTCAGTCCTGCATCCTTAAAAAAGCCTTTATTTAATGCGACATACTGCGGAGCATAAAAAACGGAATGTGTTACTTCACTTAACCTAACTTTAGTTAAATTATCCTTACTGCCGCAAGATGGCAGTACAAAAATGGTACATGTTAATATAGCTAATAAAATAATTGATTTCTTCATAAACAACTCCCCCTTCTTTTATAAAACTTAAAGCAGTATCAGATATGCTTTTTTATAAGAAGCTTTTGAAGCAGAACAACTGCCTGATACATGATACCTGCGGCAATACATAGTATAATAACGCTTGCCATAACTAAATCAAGCTTGAAGACCTGCCCACCATATACTATGAGATAGCCAAGTCCTGATTTGGATACAAGAAATTCACCAACAATTACTCCTACCCATGAAAGCCCCACATTTATTTTTAATGAGTTAATTATTACCGGAAGATTCGCAGGAAAAACCACTTTGGTAAAAACCTGAAATTTGCTGGCACCGAAGGTTTTAACCAGCTTTATCTGCTCTTCGTCGGTTGCCGTGAAGCCGTTGAGAACTTCCAGAATAGACACAACAATAGATATGGCAAGGGCAATAATAATAATGGAAGTAGTCCCTGCTCCGAACCAAACGATAAAAATAGGTCCAAGAGCTATTTTAGGAAGACTGTTTAGTATAACTAGGTAGGGCTCCAGAACCTTTGACAAAAACTCCGACCACCAAAGTACAACGGCTATCAAGGTACCCAACACTGTACCGGCTACAAAGCCTACAAAGGTTTCCCAGCATGTAATGCCAATGTGATGAAACAATTGTCCTTCTCGGTAAAGATTGATTATGGTATTAACAATACGGGAAGGCTGACTTGTAATAAAGGAGTCTACAATATTCAGCCTTGCAAGAAGCTCCCACTGTGCAAAAAAAACCACAAGAATAACTAGTTGTGTTACAAGTACTGATACTTTCCGTCGCTTTTTTGCTTTAAGATACTCAAACCTTTCTTTAGACAAAATTGTTGCTTGTTTATGCTTAAACATGTACATCCAGCTCCTTCCAAATCAAATTAAAGTATTGTCTGAATTCGGGAGCTTCACGGCTGTTGAATGGAGTTCTTACGTCATTGCAGGATAACAAAATGTTATGCTCACTTTTGATAGAGGATGGCCTGCCTGTGAGAACAATAATTCTGTCAGCCATACTTATGCTTTCAGCTATGTCATGAGTAACCATAATTGCAGTTTTGTTTTCTTTTTTGATAATATAATATATATCCTCTGTAACTGCCAGTCTGGTCTGGTAATCCAAGGCAGAAAATGCTTCATCCAAAAGAAGTATTTCAGGTCTTAAAGCCAGTGTTCGAATCAGAGCGGCACGCTGCCTCATTCCCCCTGACAACTGGGAAGGATATTTATCTTTAAATTCACTGAGTCCATATGTATCAAGAAGATTATAAACATAATCCTTGTTTTCAGGGGTAAGAGCTTTCTTTATATCAAGCCCCAGCATGACATTCTCCAGTATGGTACTCCACTCAAAGAGAAAATCCTTTTGAAGCATATAACCCACCTTCTGCAAGCATTCATCGTTACCACCGCCATTTATGAAAATACTGCCGCAAGAAGGTTTGACCAGCCCTGCGATAATAGATAACAGCGTTGACTTACCGCAGCCGCTGGGACCTACAATACAAATAAATTCGCCTTTGGATATATTCATACTGATGTCAGCTATGGCAGGGATTTCGCCATTTGGTGATTGATAATTCATTCCAATATTTTTTATTTCAACTATGTATGACATTTAGACACCTCCCGTCATTTGTATAAATTTATATACAAACTCTTAATACAGTATATTGACATAATACAGAAATGGTTAAAGAATTATGTAATTAAAGCAATGAAAGAGATTATTCGGATGAATACCATGAAGACTTTTTTAACAAAAAGCCATAACTGGTTTGCAGATATTAACGAAAGTGGTGTTACTGTATGTGTAATAGTGGACAGTTAACGCTGGTAGGCATGGGTATAACAAATAGACTGGAGCATGGTGTTGTCTACACCATGTAATTTAGGTACACCAAAGGCTTTATTTACATTGTTCTTTTAAAGATAATAGGCATAAAATTTCGATTAACATAAAAGAAATAAAAAAAAGAGGGATGAGTAGTAGTTTTTGGTAATTAGTAGTAGAAATATAAATTCCAATAGAGATAATAAAAGATTGCATTAAAAAACGGAATAATTTAATTGGTTTGCTATAATGGAGATAATATTTTTCATTACAGGAATTACATCTCTCTCTAAATAATAGCTTAAAATTAAATTCCTGTTTTTGCTTACATATAGGGCATACTATTTTCATTAATTGTATTCTCCTTAAATGTATGTAGTTGTTAGTTTGTAGCAAATTGAGTTTTTTTACTGGTCACGCTTTAACCGCTTTTACTATTAATATCACAAATGGCAAATTATAACAAGTAAATTTTAATAATTTTTGTTATATATGTGCATTAAAAAGAGGCCGCTGCAATTTATTTTGCAGCAGCCAGAAGGAGAAGTGGATGGTGGTTAGCTCTCGACTGCTAATACACTTAACGTTGCATTCATAATTGAGGCTCCGGGAGTTATATCAATTATGGAATTAGTAGAGAGTTGTACAGAATAAGTGTAATTGCCGGGAGTCAACATTGTATCAACAAATTGGAAACTGAAGGATTCTGCCTCCAATACGTCAACAATAGTTGAGAACGTATAGGTAGGGCCGACTTTAACAGCTGAACCATCTTCAGATGAACGCAAAATCTCAAAGTTGAAGGTTACTGAAACCCCCAAGGGAAGGTTTATAATACTTGTAAAATGAAGTAAATTAGTAGTTCTTCTCAGGCCGTTTGTGTCAATGGTAGTAGATACTACATTAATCGGATCGGCAAAAAGGGTGGTGATTACGGGTAGAGGGCCAAGTCCTCCTGTATTTGAACTTAATACGACATTATTTCTCGACCAGGAGCCGGACGAACTATCAGTTCCTGCTGACCCACTAGAATGGAAATAGTTGTCACCATGTGGCATAAAATTCACTCCTTTAAATATTTTGTGATTTACATAATCATTTATAATATATAATATTAAGAAAAACTACAAAAGGTTACATAATTAGGAGTGAAATATGCCTAAAAAAACAGAAAATCTCTATTGATTTTCTGTTTTTTCAATTTTTTTATTCCTATAGTATAGACAAATATCTGTAGACACCATAAAAAGGTTGATTATGTAAAGTGCCAAAACAATATCTCTCTGATACAAAATTTTGTTTGTTATACCGCACAGGTAGCCGAATATCAGAATGTAAAGGAAGGCAATGCTTTTTCCTGCTGTCTTTCTGGATTTATAAGACCTATAAATCTGCGCAGGCCATGCCGCACCGAAACTTAAGAGCATTAGTGCTTCAAAAATACTCATATGTGATTATTCTCCTGATTCTCTAAAAAATGTGTCTTCTGCCTTGATAATTATACACCACTGGAAGAAAAATGGGTATCTATGGACAGAATTTTTTAAAGAAACTTTCTGTCGAAACTCCGTGAGGACGGTTTTTTCTCTTTAAGCCGTAAAGAACATCTTTTTTATTTTTATTGATGATATTAACACCTTCAGAGCAGGACAAAGTTGCCTTAAAGCCCATATCCTTTAAAATAGGTACTGAATCACTGCACATATAACCAAAGGGGTATGTAAAGGTATTTGGCTCAATACCCATAGTTTCCTTTAGCCTTTGCTGAAGTAGTCCAACGTCAGAGTTCAAAAGGTTTTTGTAGGCTTCAATGGATTCACCCTTGTTCTTTTTTGCTCCAGATCTGTTTTTTCCGTATTTGTGAAGATTAAATGTATGATTTTGTATTTCATATATACCTGAGTCATTCATATTTTTTATTTGTTCCCAGGTTACATAGGAATACTGTACATTGTTTTCAGGTATTCTTGTAGAGGCTTCGGTAAATTCCCCAACAACGGATATAACTCCTTTCATATCGTAGTTTTTGAGAATAGGTGTTGCATATATGTAGTTATTGTAATATCCGTCATCAAAGGTAAGCATAACAGGCTTAGTCGGTAGTTCACCGTCATTATGCACATAGTTTATAAGGTCCGTCATTGTAATTGAGGTATACCCGTGATTCTTCAGATACTTAATATCACTTTCCAGTTCTGCGGGAGTAATAACAAATTTGCCTAAATCCTTGGATTTGGGGATCGTGCCATGATACATTACTATTGGTACTTTAATTCCATTATCTTTACCCAAGCTTTCAAGTGCGTCCTCAAAAACGCTGGTTGTAGAGGACAGGATAAGAGCCAAAGGCAGTATCAGGATTAAAAAAACGGCAAAAACAATTAAAATGTATTTAATGATTTTTTTATTAAACAATTCATACATAAAAATACCTCCATTTTATATAAAACTTTTTAAAAGTGTTATTTTACATTTGATTCCATAATGTCATAAGTGCGGTAAAAATCACGGGTTTCTTCGTCCTTTGTAACTGCTGAACGATTCTTTTGAAGAAGGTTTACAATATTATATACATCAATCCAGATTTCATTATTGCTTTCCTTTTGTGATTCATCGAAAATAAGCTGCATACCAAAGTGAAGATGGGGTGTGGTAATATTGTTAACATTTTCACGCGTGCTGTAGCCTGTCATTCCAAGGTAACCTATAACATCTCCGGCTTTTACGGTCTTTCCTTCATAAAGGTCTGCATGGAAGGGTCTGTCTTTTCTTAAATGAGCGTAATAGTAGTATCTTTTCTTGTCAAAGCTGCGTATGCCTATTCTCCAGCCACCATACATATTCCAGCCCATAACCTCCACAACACCGGATTCTACTGCCATAATAGGAGTTCCGATAGAGCCCATTAGGTCGTTCCCCAAGTGCTTTCTGGAGAAGCCGAAAGAACGGCTGCTGCCAAAATCATCATAATGACTGAAGCTGTAGCCTCTGGCTATAGGAGAAAAGACTTTCAGACCATATTTTTTTTGCCAGATTGTCTTTTCATTATTATCGGGGTCTTTTACCTGAATGTCGTATTCACCTACGAAGTTACCAAGGATGGCGTCATAAGCCTGATAAAAATAGTTATAATGCTTCATATTTGCAGTAAGTTGCTCCATGGTCTGACCCTGATTCAGCTTATCGGCAAGCTCATCCAAATCCTTTGCTTTATATTTCTTAAAGTTACCGCCGTATTTAGTAGCGATATATGCCAGCATTTCAACCCAATGAAGTTGAATAGGCTTCTCATGGGATTTTACATCTATACTTAGTGCCCTTTCCATTGCTTCATAGGGGACATTATATTCCACCCATTTAATATAGCCCTCTTTATTTACTGATAACACCTGACCTGTATTATCCCTTAATAGTATTGCAGTTGATCCGGCAAGGATACAAACTATTAAACCGAAACACATTATTATTTTAAAGAACTTGGTTTTAGCCAAATAAAGTCACCTCTTAACCGTTTAATCAAAGACAAGTATCTACTAATTAAATCTATGCAGTACAAACTCAACATATCCTAGCAAATTGTTTTAAGTTAATAAATCCCAGTAAATTTATTAACTTATTACTTTACTTTAATAAAGTTATGAAGTAAAATAATGTGTAGAAGAAAGACGAAAATAGAGAGATAGAGAAAAAAAGAAAAACATTATTTTATTTGAAGGGATTGGTATTTGTGAAAAAAGGTAAATTAATCAAGGTTTTAGCCAGCGCCATGGCGTTGACGTTTTTAATTGCAGGTTGCGGGACTCCCGGAGATTCTTCAAGCAGTTCAAGTACAGCCAGTGAAAGTAAAGTTGCTGAAAATACAGCTGTTTCAAACACTTCCACTGGGGAGAAGTCATGGGATAAGGTAAAGGACAAGGGCGAACTTGTACTGGGTTTGGACGAGAATTTTCCTCCAATGGGATTCAGAGACGGAAATAATAATATAGTAGGATATGATATAGACCTTGCAAAGGAAGTTGCAGCACGTTTAGGTGTTAAGCTTAAAATTCAGCCAATTAATTGGGATTCAAAGGATCAGGAATTGAATACCGGAAACATCGATTGCATATGGAACGGTTTTTCCATTAACGAAGAAAGAAAGGCAAATATACTGTTTTCAGACCCTTACATGAAAAACAATCAGGTAGTTGTTGTAGCAGCAGATTCAAAGTTCAAAACTCTGGCGGATCTGAAAGGAAAGTCAGTTTCCCTTCAGGCACAATCAAGTGCTGCTGATGCAATAGATAAAAATACAGATTTCAAAAAATCACTAAAAGATGTAGTAGAACTCAAGGACAACACACTATGTCTTATGGATCTTAAAACCGGCAATACCGATGGTGTTGTTATGGATGAGATAGTAGCGAGATATCAGATTAAGATGAATAGTGAAAAATACAGAATATTGGATGAATCACTGGCTGCCGAGGAGTATGGAGTTGGTTTCAGAAAAGCTGACGTTCAATTGATGACAAAAGTAAATGATACCTTAAAGACAATGGCAAAAGAGGGCAAAATAGCTGAAATATCAAACGTATGGTTTGGTAAGGATATATCCATTATAGGAAAGTAATTTAAATGCTTATAAGAAAATTGATCATATTCGTAGACTTCAAAAAAGGGCTGATATAATATATATCGGCCCTGTTTTTAGGTGATAAATTGTGATATGGCAGTAAATAATGCAATATAAATGTAGAAAATTACTCTATTGTAATATAAAATAGATAGGCATGGGTGTAAAACCCGGCTTAGTTAATGACGGAGAGGGGATTTATCAGTGAAGCTGGTATTATTGTTATTGGATGGAATGGTAGTTTCTTTACAAATATTTGCATTAACACTTATTTTTTCAATACCTTTAGGACTTATTATATCCTTTGGTAGAAGAACAAAAAATATATTTATTAGATGGATTACAAGTATTTATATCTCAATAATGAGAGGAACGCCATTAATACTGCAGCTACTGGTGGTTTATTTTGCACCGTCCTATCTTTTTGATGCTAAAGTGGGAAGATTTACTGCTGCCGTTATTGCATTTGTACTTAATTATGCGGCTTACTTTGCTGAGATATTCAGAGGCGGAATCGAGTCTATTCCTAAAGGGCAGTATGAAGCTGGAGAAGTTCTTGGCTTTACTAAACTGCAGGTGTTTTTTAAGATTGTTTTACCTCAGGTCATCAAGAGAGTATTGCCGCCTATCAGCAACGAAGTAATCACCCTTGTTAAGGATACTGCACTTGTTTCAGCAATCGCTGTGGAAGAAATGTTCAGAGTTGCCCAAAACGCTTCCAGCAGGGTGTCCTCGGTACAGCCCTTGTTTGTTGCAGGAGTCTTCTATTTTATTATGAATCTTATTGTGGCTCAGGCGTTTTCATTTGCAGAGAAAAAGCTTAATTATTATAGATAGGTAAAAAGGGATTTATCCGGAGGTAATATATGGAAATGATAAAAGCAACAGATATATATAAAAGCTTCGATGGAAATGTGGTGCTTTCAGGAATCTCATTTGAGGTTAATAAAGGTGAGGTCGTTGCAGTAATAGGCCCGTCAGGTTCCGGGAAGAGTACACTGCTCAGATGTATTAATCTTTTGGAAAAAGTAGATATGGGTTTAATTACCGTAGAGGATGACGTAATGGTTTCTACCAATGCACAAGGCAGAGCAGTCTATGCAGATAAAAAGAAGCTAAGAAACATACGCTTGAAATTAGGTCTTGTATTTCAGAGCTTCAATCTTTTTCCTCATTATAGCGTTTTGGACAACATTATGGCGGCACCTGTAAGCGTTGCAGGGGTGAGCAAGGAAGAAGCCCAAAAAACAGCCATGGAGCTCCTTGTAAAGATGGGTCTTGAAGACAAAGCAAATGCATATCCATGTAATCTGTCAGGAGGTCAGTGCCAGAGAGTTGCTATAGCAAGGGCACTTGCACTCAAACCTGATGTTCTGTTTTTTGATGAGCCAACATCTGCGCTTGACCCACAGCTTACAAACGAGGTGCTTAAAGTTATCAGACAGCTTGCTGAAGAACATATGACAATGGTGGTTGTAACCCATGAAATGAATTTTGCAAGGGAAGTTGCAGACAGAGTTATTTTTATGGATGGTGGCATTATTGTAGAAGAAGGTAAGCCGGAGGACATATTTACTAATCCTAAGAAGGAAAGAACAAGGGCATTTATAAGAGGTTTCATCGGGTAGTAAATGTAAATTTATGTAAAGCAGTTGCGCGTTTAAAATACGTGTAACTGCTTTTTTAGCGGTTAAAAAGCTATCATTTTAGTGTAGAGTGTATATTTATGCAAAAAAATGTTAGATTTTATTGACACTGTTAATAGAATGTGATATACATTTATTTGTTGTTTAATTGAAGTAAACAAAAAGTTTACTTATGCTAAATGAGGAATGTCAATGAATATCGGTGAAAAAATAAAACAGCTAAGAGTAAAAAATGGTCTTACGCAAGAAGAACTTGCCGGAAGGTGTGAATTGTCAAAAGGCTTTATATCCCAGCTAGAGAGGGATTTGACTTCTCCGTCGATTGCAACCCTGATTGATATTCTGGAATCACTGGGAACCAACATAAAGGACTTCTTCAACGAGTCTGTAAATGAAAAGGTTGTTTTTAAAAAAGATGATGTTTTTACTAAAGAAGACAAGGATTCTGGTTACGTGATACACTGGCTTGTTTCAAATGCTCAGAAGAATGCCATGGAGCCTATTCTTATAAAGTTGGACCCGGGAGGGAGTTCAGAGCTTGATAACCCCCACGATGGTGAGGAATTCGGATATGTTGTCAGCGGAGGTGTGACTGTTTATCTGGGTACACAGAAGTACAAGGTAAAAAAAGGAGAATGTTTCTACTTTAAACCTGTCACAACCCATAAAATAGTTAATTCAGCCAAGAGCCAGTCCGTTGTTTTATGGGTATCATCACCGCCTAGTTTTTAAAAGTAAGTTAATGAGGAACAATTGTTGGAGGAAAAGAATGAGCGAAAATCAACCAATTATATTACTAAAGGATGTTAATAAAAGTTTCGATGATAGTCACGTACTAAACAATATAAATTTATACATACTAAAAAATGAGTTCATTACCTTTTTAGGACCTAGCGGCTGTGGAAAGACAACTACTCTTAGAATAATAGGCGGTTTTGAAAAGCCTGACAGCGGAGATGTTTTTTTTGAAGGCAAAAGGATAAATGACTTACCTCCATATCAAAGGAAGGTCAATACTGTTTTTCAGAAGTATGCGCTTTTTCCTCACATGAATGTATATGAGAATATAGCATTTGGACTGAAAATTAAAAAAATGGACAAAGCGACTATAAGTAAAAAAGTAGACGAGATGCTGGAACTTGTAAATCTTAAAGGCTTTCATAAGAGGTCGGTGGATTCTTTGTCAGGAGGACAGCAGCAGAGAGTTGCAATTGCAAGAGCTCTTGTTAACCAACCGGAGGTTTTATTACTTGACGAACCTCTTGGAGCGCTGGATTTAAAACTTCGCAAAGAGATGCAGATAGAGCTGAAAAATATACATAAGCAAACAGGTATAACCTTTGTATATGTTACTCATGATCAGGAAGAAGCCCTTACAATGTCTGATACCATAGTAGTTATGAATGCAGGCAGTATACAGCAGATAGGCACGCCTCAAATGATTTACAACGAGCCTAAGAATGCATTTGTAGCTGATTTTATAGGTGAGAGCAATATTATTAAAGGCAAGATGATAAAGGATTTTACAGTTGAATTTGCAAACAGGGTCTTTGAATGTCTTGACAAAGGCTTTTCAGAGAATGAAGAAATAGATGCTGTGGTACGGCCTGAAGATATTGGGATTGTAAGTGAAGACAAAGGTATGATATCGGGGGAGGTAAAGTCAGTTACCTTTAAAGGAGTTCATTATGAAATGCTGGTGGAAGCACAGGATTATGTCTGGACAATCCACAGTACTCAGATGGTAGAGAACGGCTCAAGAGTAGGTATGGTAATGAACCCTAATGATATTCATATTATGAAAAGGATGGGCTGATAATGAAAAAGAAGTGGTTGTCTTATCCATACCTTGTATGGATGGCTATTTTTATAATTATACCTTCCTTGCTCATCCTTTTCTATGCTTTCACCATAAAGGATGAGCAAGGTTTCAGATTTTCACTGCAAAATTTTTACAGATTTTGCGACCCCATATTTTTTAGTGTTTTGTTCAAGTCACTCTGGCTGGCTCTTTTAAGTACCTTTGTGTGTCTTATTATAGGTTATCCGGTTGCACTTATACTTGCCAGTAAGGAGTATAGTAAGAAGACTACTATGTCAATGCTTTTTATTATACCCATGTGGATGAACTTCCTGCTTCGTACATATGCTTGGCTGACACTGCTGGAAAAACATGGGATAATAAACTCCATACTATCATTTTTTCATCTCCCGACAATTAATATTTTGTACACAAATGGGGCTGTTGTTTTAGGAATGGTGTATAACTTCCTTCCATTTATGATACTTCCCATATATTCAGTATTAATGAAAGTGGATAACAAGTTGGTAGAGGCTGCACAGGATTTGGGGGGGAACTGGGTTACTGTGTTCAAAAAAGTAATTTTGCCTTTGAGTCTGCCCGGAGTTATGTCAGGGCTTACCATGGTATTTATGCCTGCAGTTACTACTTTTGTAATATCAAAGCTACTGGGAGGGGCACAATATACCCTGATAGGAAATCTCATCGAGAGACAGTTCCTGACGGTGTACGATTGGAACTTTGGCGCAGCGATATCTATCATAATGATGATATTCATATTAATTAGTATAGCAATTATGTCCAGATTTGACGAAGATAAGGGAGGAGGGGCAGCACTATGGTAAAAAAGATTATTATGAAGACATATCTTGGGCTGATACTGCTTTTTATGTATCTACCCATAGTAGTTCTGATTGCCTTCTCGTTTAACAAGTCCAAGTCCCGTGGTAACTGGACGGGGTTTACCTTCAAATGGTATGAGGAATTGTTCAGAAATTCCCAGATTAAGGATGCTTTTTACAACACTATTATAATAGCTCTGCTTTCTTCTGTAATTGCTGTTGTAATAGGTACATTGGCAGCAATAGGAATACATAGCATGAAGAAAGCAAAAAGGACCGCTGTAATGAATCTGACTTATCTGCCTGTTCTGAATCCAGACATAGTTACGGGGGTTTCCCTTATGCTGATGTTTGTATTCATAGGTACTTTTGTCAAAATGCAAATGGGCTTTTTTACAATGCTTCTTGCTCATGTGACATTTAATATACCATACGTTATTTTATCTGTTTTGCCAAAGCTAAAACAAATGAATACAAATTTATATGAGGCGGCTTTGGATTTAGGTGCAGGTTCGTCGTATGCACTTAGAAAAGTAATAATACCTGAAATAATGCCTGGTATTATTTCAGGATTTCTTATGGCAATAACTCTTTCAATAGATGATTTTGTTATAAGCTACTTTACTACCGGTTCGGGAGTTTCAAACTTGTCCATCACCATATATTCGATGGCAAGAACAGGGGTAAAACCAACAATTAACGCATTATCCACTCTTATGTTTGGCGGCGTATTGCTTCTTCTTTTTATAATAAATATACGTTCAGACAGAGAGACAAAGAAAAGGAAGTCAATTAAAACTGGTGGCATGGAGGTTTAATATGAAGAGAATATTAGCAGGTATTTTGGCAGCAGCTGTGATTGCTGGCAGTGCAGCTTTAACAGGCTGCGGAGGAGCTTCAAGCGATAAAACAACACTAAAGGTATACAATTGGGGAGATTACATCGGAGAAGATGTAATTAAGAAATTTGAAGATAAATTCAACATAAACGTTGTTTATGATACATTTCCTACGAATGAAGAAATGTATGTAAAGCTTAAAGCAGGTGGAAGCGATTATGATGTTGCCATTCCATCAGACTATATGATAAAGAAAATGATAAATGAAGGTATGGTTAATAAAATAAATCTGAATAATATACCAAACTACAAGTATATTGAAGAAAAGTTCAAGAATCTTTCCTTTGACCCCAAAAATGAGTACTCTGTTCCTTATATGTGGGGGACCGTAGGTATTATTTACAATAAAACAATGGTTAAAGAACCTGTAAACAGCTGGAATATACTCTGGGACAAAAAATATGACAAACAGATATTCATGCTGGACAGTCAAAGGGATTCTATAGCAGTAGCCTTAAAGAAACTTGGATATTCTCTTAATACTAAAAATAAGGCTGAACTAGAAAAAGCAAAGAATGAATTAATAAAACAGAAGGATATTGTACAGGCCTATGTTGGAGACGAAGTCAAGGACAAGATGATAATGGGCGAGGGAGCTTTGGCTGTAGTTTGGTCAGGGGATGCAGTATACATGAAGAACCAGAACAAAGATCTTGAATACGCTATACCAAAGGAAGGAAGTAATCTGTGGTTTGACTCAATGGTTATTCCCAGTACCGCAAAGCACCAGAAGGAAGCAGAAGAATTTATAAACTTTATGTGCGATACTGAGATTGCTCTTAAAAATACCAACTATATAGGATACTCAACTCCACAGACCGAAGTAAAGAAAAAGCTTGATCCTGCTTTATTAAAAGACATTGCAGCTTATCCAAGCGAAGAACAGATGAAGGGCTGTGAGGTTTTCGTTGATTTGGATGCTTCTATCAAGGATTATGATAAGATATGGACAGAAATTACTTCCAGATAAATTAATTTTTTAAGTTAAAAAGCCTAATGGGACGACTAATAAAAATAAGTCTGTCCATTGGGCTTTTTGTTTTTGAAAGATAATTACCCTATCTATAATAATGGAATTTTAAATACATTTCTGGATATACTGCATAAATTGCTTTTCAGAGGAAACAATATACATTAAATTTTATTATAGGAGGACAGCTATGGGAAAGTTATCAGGTACAAGAACTTCTGAAAATCTTGCTAGGGGGTTTGCCGGAGAATCACAGGCAAAAAACAGGTATACCTTTTATGCGAATTATGCAAGGAAAGAAGGGCACGTTGTTATTGAACAGGAGTTCAGACAAATAATAAAGAATGAGGAAGCTCACGCAAAGGTGTTCTACGATTTACTCATTGACGGGATGGGGACAGATGAGAACAACGTTAAAGTAGACGGCGGTTACCCCTTCGAGCTTGGAGATACACTTTCAAACCTAAAAGCTGCTGCTAATGGTGAACATGAAGAAAATTCAAATGTTTACCCTGCTTTTGCTGATGTTGCCAAGGAAGAGGGCTTTCCGCAAGTAGAAGCTGCTTTCAGAATGATAGCAAAAATCGAAGGTGAACATGAGAAAAAATTTAAACAGATGGCAACTGAACTTGAAAATCAGACATTATATAGTAAGAATGGCCCTGTGAGGTGGGTTTGTACCAACTGCGGCCACATACATGAGGGGGCTGAGGCACCTGGAATATGCCCGGTGTGCAAACATCCTCAGGGTTGGTTTGAAGTAGCAAAGCAATCCTAAAGGAAAACGGTTAAAATATTAACAAAGTTATGTATTCCTCTATTAAATTGAGATAAAGAGAGCAAACAAGGAAATATTGTGATAAAATATAGATAATGATTGTTGTTTTTTTAACAAAGTAGATATAATATTAGCATATAAATTAAAGTTAACAAATAAATTATAATAAATGGAGGGTAAAAATATGTGGGAAAACAAGATTGATATTAATCAGGTAGTGGAAATAAGAGCTAAAACAACAGCGTTTTTTGGTGTGGGAGCTATCAATAAAATGGCTGATGTTGCAGCAAACTTGTCCGGAAGAGGTATAACAAAAGTTATAGTTATGACAGGTAAAAGTTCGCACATTAAGACAGGTGCATGGGACGTAACAAAGAAAGCTCTTGAAGATAATGGAATAAAGTACTTATTGTACAGCAAAGTTACTCCAAACCCTACAGTTGATCATGTTGATGAAGCAACTGCAGAAGCAAAAGCATTTAGCGCTGAGGCGGTTATTGCAATTGGCGGAGGAAGCCCTATTGATGCAGCGAAGAGTGTTGCAATACTATTGGCTTATCCTGAAAAAAATGCTACAGAGCTTTATGAACTCAGCTTTGTTCCTGAAAAGGCGGCTCCTGTTATTGCTATAAACCTCACTCATGGAACAGGAACTGAAGTTGACAGGTTTGCAGTTGTAAGTATTCCTTCTAAAGAATACAAGCCTGCAATAGCATATGATTGCATTTATCCTTTGTTTGCTATTGACGACCCTGCATTGATGACTAAATTACCGGCTGAACAGACAATTTATGTATCAGTTGATGCTATAAACCACGTTGTTGAGGCTTCAACAACAGTAGTTACAAATCCGTTGGCTATACTTTTGGCAAAAGAAACAATAAGATTGGTTGCAAAATATTTGCCAATCGCCATAAAAGAACCTGAAAATCTTACTGCAAGATACTATCTTTTATATGCTTCATTGATAGCAGGAACTTCCTTTGACAACGGTTTGCTGCATTACACACATGCACTGGAACATCCTTTGAGTGCAGTAAGACCTGACCTTGCACACGGACTTGGACTTGCAATGCTGCTTCCTGCAGTTGTAAAAGAAATTTACCCTGCATCAGGAGAAGTTTTGGCAGAGATTTTTGAACCAATTCTTCCTGACTTTAAAGGTACCGCTGATGAAGCTGACAAGGCATATACAGGCTTAAGAAACTGGATTGAGAGTGTAGGTATAAAGTCTCACCTGAGAGATGAAGGCTTTGATGACAGTGTTGTTGATAAGCTTGTTAACCTTGCATTTGAAACACCTAGTCTTGACGGCTTGCTTGCTATTGCACCTGTTAAGGCAACAAAGGAATCAGTTAGAAACATTTATGTAAACTCACTTTAATAAATTATATAATAACTTATTATTTAAAAAACAGTAGTTGTATCTTTATACAACTGCTGTTTTTTTACATCTTATAAGGAATTATTAGTAAAAATATAATGAATTTGTCCAAGAAGTTATGTGTAGCCAAACTAGGCACATATTCTTTATTTAATCAGTAATTTTACTTTAAAATAGGAACTTTACTTAATATACAAATCAAGTATACAATTGTTGATATAAATATATTGTAAAGGATATGATACTATGCCAACAATTGTCATCGATAACGAGATCTTAGCTGCATTCACAAAGGTTATTCCTTATATGGCCGTATTTTTTGACAATGCAGCATCAATAGCTATAACGGATCGAGAAAGGTACATAATTAATCAAAGCTGCCCCGGTCTTCAGCTAAAGGCAGAGCCGGGTGATCCTATACCCGAGGGCGGGGCTGCCTATAAGGCAATTCAAACAGGCAAGATGACTACAAGTGTTGTTCCTAAGGAAGTTTATGGTGTACCATTCAAGTCGTATGCATTACCAATAAAAGAAAATGATACTGTAGTTGGTTGTATTTTATTGGGCAAAAGTTTGCAAAAAAGCTCTGATTTAAATGAGGCCTATAAAAATCAATCTTTAGCATTACATCATATTTCCGGCGCAATTAATGAGGTATCCTCCGGGTTGCAGGATGTTGTGGCAATGAGCAATGAAATTCAGAAAGAAGCTAATGAAGCAGATGAGAATACAGGGACTACTGATGAAATACTTAGTTTTATAAGGGGTATTGCATCACAGACAAATTTGTTGGGCCTAAATGCAGCCATTGAAGCAGCACGAGCCGGAGAACACGGAAAAGGGTTTAATATAGTTGCTCAGGAGATTCGTAAATTAGCAAGCTCAACAAATGATTCCATAAAGCAAATTGATTTTGTACTAAAGCAAATTAAAAATTCTATTAAAGAAATAAGTACAAAGATAAATACTGCAAATGATATTTATCAATCCCAAGCAACTTCTTTTGAAGAGATAGTGGCTTCAGTGGAAGAGTTGACTTTATCTGCAAAGGTACTGGAAAATATGTCTAATGATATATAATTTTAGTAATAATATAACTAGTATAAGATAAAATTTACATAATATATAAATAACTAAGTAAGGTTGGGGAATTCTATGTTAAAAAAATATCAGAAATTATTTGAAACTATTAAAATTGGTTCTGTAGAAATGAAAAATCGGTTTGCTATGGCTCCAATGGGGCCTTTAGGTTTGGCAGATGCGGAGGGCGGTTTCAATCATAGGGGCATCGACTACTACACTGCTCGTGCCAAAGGCGGAACAGGATTGATTATTACCGGAGTTACCTTCGTAGATAATGAGATTGAAGAACATGGAATGCCAAATGTACCATGTTCTACTCACAATCCTGTACATTTTATTCGTACTTCCAGAGAGATGACAGAGCGCATTCACGCTTATGACGCTAAGATTTTTTTACAACTTAGCGGAGGCTTTGGCAGAGTAACCATTCCGACGAACTTGGGGGAATATCCTCCTGTTGCACCTTCACCGATTAAACACAGGTGGTTGGATAAGACTTGCCGTGAACTGACTGTTGAGGAGATAAAGTCCATAATTAAGAAATTCGGAGACGGTGCCTATAACGCAAAACGTGCAGGGTTTGACGGTGTTCAGATACATGCCGTACACGAAGGCTATCTTATCGACCAGTTTGCAATTTCTTTTTTCAATCATCGTACCGATGAATACGGAGGATGTCTTGAGAACAGGCTTAGGTTTGCCAGAGAAATTGTTGAAGAGATTAAGAAGAGATGCGGCGAGGACTTTCCCGTTACATTGAGGTACAGTCCTAAGAGCTTTATTAAAGATTGGCGTGAAGGAGCTTTGCCAGGGGAAGAGTTTGAGGAAAAAGGCAGAGATATACCCGAAGGTATTGAAGCTGCAAAATTGTTGGTTTCCTATGGGTATGATGCCCTTGACGTAGATGTCGGTTCATATGATTCCTGGTGGTGGAGTCATCCTCCAATGTATCAGGAAAAGGGACTATATATACCTTACGCTAAAATTGTAAAAGAGGCCGTAAATGTTCCTGTTCTATGTGCCGGGCGTATGGATAATCCTGACTTGGCGTTAAAGGCTATTGAGGACGGCGCTTGTGATATTATCAGTCTTGGACGTCCGTTACTTGCAGATTCGGATTTGGTGAACAAGCTTAGAGGGGGTAAACTAAAATCCATAAGGCCTTGTCTATCCTGCCAAGAAGGATGCATGGGACGTATTCAGGAGTATTCGGCTCTGAACTGTGCAGTAAATCCTGAGGCATGCAGGGAGACCATACATGGCTTGACTCCGGCTTTAAAGAGCAAAACAGTGCTTATAGCAGGTGGGGGAGTAGCGGGTTGTGAAGCAGCCAGAGTTCTTGCACTTCGTGGACACAAGCCTGTTGTGTACGAAAAGCGCAGCCGTCTGGGAGGCAATTTGATACCCGGAGGTACGCCGGACTTTAAAGAAGATGATCTTTTATTGGTAGCTTGGTATGAGGAAACTCTTAAAGATTTGGGAGTAGAGGTGAACTGTAATACTGAGTTAACAGCTGAGATTATAAAAAGCAGTGAAGCAGATACAGTTATAATTGCCACGGGTTCAAAACCCAAGATATTCAATCTTGGAGAATATAATAATGTGTTTACTGCGGAAGATGTTCTTCTGGAAAAAGTAAATTCAGGCAATGAAGTGATTGTTGTGGGAGGTGGCTTGGTTGGTTGTGAGCTTGCACTCTGGCTTGCACAAAAAGGCAAAAAAGTCACAATAGTCGAAATCCAAAAGAAACTCCTTGCATTGAACGGCCCTCTGTGTCATGCAAATTCAGAAATGCTGGAGAGATTAATACCGTACAAAGGCATTGAAGTACTTACTTCTTCTAAAATAATAAAAACAACCGAAAAAGGTGCTTTGGTAGATGCTGCCGGAGATATCAGGGAGATATCCGCTGATAGTATAGTTTTAGCTGTAGGCTACAATTCCGAAAAGTCGGTTTATGAACAGCTTAAATATGATATTGGGGATATTCATTTGATAGGAGATGCACGTAAGGTATCTAACATAATGTATGCTATTTGGGATGCTTATGAAGTTGCCAGAAACATATAGGGCTAAAATTTAGAATGAAAGGGTGTTTAGTGTGGATAAGCAAGCAGCCTGTTTTGCAGCAAATGAAATGCCGGAAGGCACACAGGTTTTATTCGGTGAATTTTCTGAAGGCGGGAAGTACTATTCATGTACATACCTAAAGGATATTACTTATGCTAAGTATGGTGAGTTGGAATTGAAATTGCAAGTAATAAAGCCTTGTCAGGATGGTAAAAAATTTCCTCTTGTAGTTTATGTGCAAGGTTCAGCATGGAGAAATCAGGACTTATATTGTGCTATACCAAATCTGTCGCATGTTGCGGCAAAGGGATATGTAATAGCAAGTGTTGAAATAAGAGATACCGATAAAGCTCAGTTCCCGTCGGCTTTGGAAGACGTAAAGTGTGCTGTAAGGTTTATGCGTGAGAATCAAGACACCTACGGAATTGACCCTGAGAGAGTTGCAGTATGGGGAGACTCGTCAGGGGGACATCTTTCATTAATGACGGGACTTACCGGTGGAGAGTACAATAACGGACTTTACGGTGAACAATCAGATGAAGTATCTGCCGTAGTGGATTATTATGGAGTTTCAGATTTACTTACTTTAGGCAAATACAATGATATTCTGGACCATGATTCTGCTGATTCTCCTGAAGGGTTGCTTATTGGCGGTAGAGTAAAGGATAATATTGAACTGTCAAAGAAGGCCAGTCCTGCTCATCAGGATTTGACAAAAAAACTTCCTTCATTTCTCATTATACATGGAGACAGTGATAAGATAGTTCACATCAATCAGAGTATTGAAATGTATAAGGCGCTAAAAGAAAATGGCCAGAATGTTATATTTTATAAGGTTGTTGGTGCAGACCATGGCACAGGAATATGGAATCCTCAGGTACTTAATATAACCGAACAGTTTTTATCTGCAAATCTTAAACGGCATGATAAACTTTGATTGAGGTGTCAAAGAATTTGATATCAACAAGTTGAGGAATAATCATATGAATTTTGAAGAAATATTAACAATAAATGTTAAAATACAAAGTGCAATTGATTTAAAGAATGACAATGGTGATTCAGTTGTAATGATTTCTTTTACAGGCGATGCCAATAGCAAGTACTTTGAAGGACAAGTACTTCCGGGGGGAATTGATACTCAAATTATAGGAAAGTCCGGTGACAGACATACCTTGTCTGCAAGATATATGCTTGAAGGAAAGGACTATACAGGTGAACCCTGCAAGATGTTCATAGAGAATAATGGCAATATGAACAAAAATCTGCAAGGTGCACTTTTCAGAACCTATCCAAAAATAATAACGGACAGTAAGGCTTTAGAGTTTATGAACAGGGATATTCTGGTCGGAGAAGGATTTTCGGCAGAGGATGGAGTAAAAATAGTAATATACAGGAAATGTTCTTTTTAAATCAAATGAAGAAGAGCAATCTCTTTGTGACAAAATTGAACAAAAGATTGAGAATATAGATGTTTATAGAAGCGAAAATGATAAATATCATATTGTAGGGAGAGATGTATATCTTTTATTCCATCATAGTATTCGAAATTCAAAACTTGCCAATAATCTTCATAAATTGGATGGAACAACAACTGTGCGTAATTGGAAAACACTAAGCAAACTTGCTGTATTAGCAAAAGAAATGGAAATAAGAAAAGATTAACAATGCAGGGTTTGGTATTAAAGATTTTTTGTGGGTAAAAATATGGAGGATGTATTTTTAGAGAGAGGGAAGGTGAAGGTACTATGTGGCAATGCACCGATTGTAAACGAGAGTTTAAGAAAACAAATCAAGACCACTTTTGCGGTGAACCGCCTAAAACTATTGATGCTTATATTGCTGCGCAAACGGAGGAGGTTCAACCGTTATTAAATCAGGTAAGAGATACGCTTCGTGCCACACTCCCAAATGCTGAAGAACGTATCGCTTGGAGTATGCCAACTTACTGGCGTAAACAAAATATAGTCCACTTTGCGGCATTCAAAAAGCACATGGGGCTATACCCGGGTGATAAGGCTGTTGCACATTTCAGTGACAGGCTCACAGAATATAAAACAAGCAAAGGCGCTATACAGTTTCCTTACAACAAACCATTACCACTCCTGCTTATTGCTGAAATAGCAAAATGGAGTTACGATACCGGAAAACATGACTAAAAGGTAGTGCATTATTTTAATAATAGATTCATTGAGGCCCTTTAAAACGTAATTCTTTTAATGTCTGCAAGGGATAACAGCAGATAATCCGGTATCATATTACATTGAATATTATTTCCGTAAATTTGGAAAGTTATAAGTAAATATATTTTGTTGTAGTATTGATTGAAAAGGAATACAATAATATAATTATAACCAGGTAATAATTATATTATTGTATCTTAATTTCAGGAGGGCATATGGCCAAAAAGGGAATCTCCATAACTAACGAAAAGGAAAAAAGAATTGTAAAGGGTCTCGGGTATTATGAAATCAGTCCCGTAGATAATATCAAGGAACTACTTAAAACAAGCATAAACACATTCGGGGATAAAACTGCATTTATATATAAATCAGGGGCAGACACCATTACCAAATCATACAAGAGCTTTGGGGCTGAAGTAGCTGCCATAGGTACAGCACTGCATAAGCTGGGCTTAAAGGACAAAAGGATAGCAGTGATAGGCGAAAACCGTTATGAATGGGCAGTTAGTTTTTTCTCAATTACATGTGGTACGGGAATAGCAGTCCCCTTGGATAAGCACCTTCCTGAAGTTGAAATTGAGAAGCTTATTATCAGAGGAGAAGTAGATGCAATATTTTACAGCAGTCACTTTGACGCTCAGATGCGCAGTCTGGCAGATAGGATGAAAAGCATCAGATACTTTATATGTATGGATAATATAGGTGAAGATTACCCTTCTTCCTTTACAACTATAGACCGACTTGTTGCACAGGGTGAAGACCTTATGAAAAATGGCGACAGAAGCTTTACGGATGCAGCGGTAGATTCAGAAAAGCTGTCTGTTCTGCTTTTTACCTCAGGTACAACCAGCATGTCAAAGGGTGTAATGCTGAACCAGCGTAATATTTGCTCAGACGTAAGTGCTGTTTCTTCTGCAATAAAAGTTCTTCCTAATGACGTGCATCTTTCAGTATTACCTTTGCATCACACTTTTGAATTATCTATAGGAATGCTATTTATGGTAAAAAACGGTGTATGCATTGCTTATAGCGAGGGAATAAAGCATATTGCTAAAAATTTGAAGGAATTTAATGTAACTATTTTAGTAGTAGTTCCTGCAATATTGGAAGCCATGTATAAAAAAATGAAGGACGGCATTAAAAAGTCAGGAAAGGCGAAGCAGATTGCAATGCTTGCTAAGGTTTCAAAAGGACTCAGCAGCATTAAAATAGATATAAGAAGAAAGCTATTCAAAAGAATTTTAGAGCAATTGGGACCGGGGTTGAGGCTTGCCGTGTCAGGTGCCGCACCTATAGACAAGGAAATAATAGAGGGCTTTGACATGCTGGGCTTAAAGGTTATACAAGGCTATGGCTTAACTGAGACGTCACCTGTTGTTGCAGCCAATAATGACTTTTATAATAGGGCTGGAACCGTAGGACAGCCTTTATATGGTATTGAGGCAGCTATTAGTAATCCTGATGAAAATGGCATGGGTGAAATTATCACAAGGGGTCGGAATGTAATGCTTGGTTACTATAATGACGAAGCCGGAACGAAAGAAGCCATTGATGAGGAAGGCTGGTTTCACACAGGAGACTTGGGACATATTGACAATGAAGGCTTTATAACAATTACAGGCAGAGCTAAATCTATGATTGTCCTCACCAACGGGAAAAAAGCCTTCCCGGAAGAGTATGAAATACTTCTGAATAATATTGAAGGCATAAAAGAATCCTTTGTATGGGGGAATGAAGCCCCTGACGGAGATATACAGGTATGTGCAAAGCTGGTGCTTAATGAAGCTGTTTTAAAAGACAAATACGGAAGGCTTCCTTCCGAAAGCGAGTTAGCAGACATTATGCAGCAGGAGATAAAAAACCTAAACAAGGATATTCCACAGTATAAAATTATAAGATATTTTATTATGAGCTACGATGAATTGATTAAAACAACTACTCTTAAAATTAAAAGACCCGTTGAGCACAAAAAAGTAACGCAAGTGCTTGACGAGGCAGGGCTAAATATGAGAAAGGCTAATGGAAAGCTTTTTTTAGAGAGAAGATAAGCAGTACCTTAAATAAACATTAATATAAATAGATAAGTGTGGTAAATTTCTCTTGTAAAGATTAAAGGGACAATTTACCACTTTTTTGTATTCGCTTTAAAACCAAGGATAGTAAAGAGCTAAAAATATCACAGCACGCTTCCAAACATTTTCTTTATATATCCTAGGTATGTGTCCTATCTCCTCCACACATCATACGGTTCACTCGCCGCTCTCGGTCTGTCAAGCACGAGAGCGCTAGGGATTCTCTGTATTGCTACTCTTATTTTTATTAAAAATAACATATAGATACTCTCTAAATGATTTTAACCAGGACTTATGCAGTTACTCCCAATAAATGGTGTGGCATAAGTTGTTTAATAATCGCATCAATTTTTTTTGGGATCACATCAAATGCTCAAGCAGAAAGTGTCATGTGAAGTAATTGACATGAATTCAATATTAAATATGGATGACTTAGCCATATAGTCAATAAAAACTTTTACTTTATATTTATATTAACCATAATTAATCTATCCATACTGGAATGTAAAGTATTTAGTAATACTATAATAAAAAATAATAATACAAGTCACTTATTTACTAAAAAAAATAGATGCCATTATAGCATCTACTTAATCCTTATACCTCTCCCTTACAACAACCCTTCTACCCTCGTTAACACTTCAATTTCCTTCTCCTTCGCATTCATTAAATGAGTCTTTACCTTACTTAATAATGATAAGTCCCTTTTATTTGATGCCCTTAAAAAGCTATTTCTTGTGAATAATACTGTTTTCTTTACTTCCTCATAATCATCTAATATCGCATGATCATTTGGTATGTAATTATTATCCATCATATATTGAAGCCTATCCTTCATTAATACTTTGTGATCGTATATAACATGAAACGGTCTGTAATCATACCTTTGCACAATTCCTTCCTCTAGAAGGGTAATCTGTTTAACAATTGCAGTATATACATCAACTCCAAAAATAAACTTATCCTCATAATTTCGATTATGTCTGTAATGCTCCTCTGTATTAGTACAATTTAAGTATTCATTAATATTGCGTTTCACATATTTTGCATCAAAGCTATAATACTTTTTCCCTAAATTTTTTGAAAGGAGATATAGACCATACATATCTTTATGCTCAGCATCGAAAACAAAGTCCTCACCTGGTTTAACCTTTAAGAAGCCTTCAACCAAAGTATTAAACGGAACTGTAGTATATGAAAACTTTCCAGTAAAAGTAAAATCTCCAACGTGAAATACTTGCTTTTCTAAATCATAGCCGTAAATAAATATTTGATGCAAAATTCTCCATTCTCTATTTAACATATCTGTCTCATCACATATTCCAAATATATAGTAAGACATATCTAATGATTTTAAAAGGAATTGAAGGAAATCCCCAGAATAAGTTAATATCTGTTGCTGGGTAATTGGTTGGGCAAGTAGGTACGGACAATCTTTTAGTGAATTATCACTTGGCATGCAATCTACAAATAATATATCACTTTTTGAATTTGCATCTTTGTCAAAATAACTTCTTATTTGAATGTAATTACTATAAATCCAGTCTTGAGCATAGTTTTCCTTGCCAAGTATTGAAAATAAAGCAGCATGCCATTGCCATGATGTTATTTGAGGATAATCAACCGAAAGAATAACCTTGTCTTTTTTATCCATCGCTACATCTCCCCCTAAATATTGTTTGTTATTTTATGCATTTTTATTTATTACATATAATTACTAAATATTTCACAATATTACGTTTTTTGCTTTTATATTATCACAATCAAATATAATGTCAACAAAGTTTACTAATTAAAGCGCATTAATATTATATTTATATAATCAAATTGTTAGCGCACCCTCTAACCACTAAGTTAAATTGTTTATTAATAACAGGACTTATGCAGTTTAATCCAATAAATGGTAAGGCATTCGTCCAAAGCCTAAATTATAATATCTAGGCCAATATTTTTTAATAAAGCTTGCAAACTTAAATACAACTTGTGTCAAAATACAATTGGATATTGCTTCTACAAGTGACTCTGTGACTGGCGTTTATTATCTCTCTGATCACTTCGCCGTGGGTGAGAGTAATAGGAGGCTACTGAAAAAGTCCTTTTCCTAAAAAAAGATAAAAAAGCCTTGTAAATGCTTATTAATACTGCAATTACAAGACACAAACTATGATTTTAAGTCCATACATGGAAATATATGATTTAGTTGTTTCCAAAGATAATTTTTTGAGGCAGACTATAGACTTTTCTTTTGTATATGACGAATTAATAGATTAATATTGCTTGGATAATGGTAGAAATGCTATTAGTCCAATACGTATGTTTAAATATCTTTTATTAAAATCTATCTTTGATTTATCAGATGTGGATATTGTTGAACGTTCAAAATATGATATGTCTTTCAAGTATTTTCTCGATATAGCACCAGAAGATACTGTTATTGATCCAAGTTCTTTGACTAAATTCCGAAAATTAAGGTTAAAAGACGTAAATTTGTTGGATATGCTAATTAACAAGACAGTATCCATTTCAATTGAAAAAGGGATTATAAAATCTAAGTCTGTTATAGTTGATTCAACCCATACCAAGGCACGTTATAATCAAAAATCACCTAGAGAAATTCTTCAAGACTGTTCAAAAAAACTGCGTAAATCAGTTTATGAAATTGATGAAACAATTTAGTAATAAAAGCAATCATCTTATTAAATACAAATAAAAAAAAGCAAAAGACCAGTGAATAACTGGTCTTTTGCTTTTTTTTTTCTGGTGTAGTATAATCACGTGAGGATAATTATGGGTATTTAAACAGGGGGATAAATGCAAAGACTATTAGGTAAAAACAGGGAATTTTATTCGAAGCTCCTTACACTGGCATTACCGATAACTATTCAGAGCTTAATTTCTTCATCTCTTGGGGTTGTGGACTCTGTTATGGTTGGTTCTTTGGGGAATCAGGCATTAGCAGCTGTTGGTGTTGCCAACCAGTACGGTTTGATAGTATTTTTACTTTATAATGCTATACATAGTGGCTGCAGTATTTATGTTGCTCAATTCTGGGGTAAGAATGACCACAGTAATATAGGCAGGGTTGTAAATCTGGATATTGCAATAGCAGCAGGGACGGCTTTTATTATGGCGACAATAGGCATACTCCTGCCGGAACAGATTATTTCTATTTTCAACACCGATCCTGTGGTTATTAGTCAGGGTGCAGGTTTTTTAAGAATACTAAGTGTGAGTTTTGTATTTGCGTCAATAAGTTTTGGCTTCAGTGTGGCTCTCAGAAGTATTGGGAAGTCTGCTATGCCAATGATTATAAGTGCGACGGCACTGGGATTAAATACGCTTCTGAACTATGTACTGATATACGGAAGATTCGGTATACCGGCAATGGGAGTGAGAGGTGCTGCAACAGGTACGTTAATTGCCAGAATAGTTGAATTAATTATATTTTTAGTTGTTGTATCAAAGTACTTTCCTCTCCTTAAATTAAGATTAAGTGAACTTAGGAAGGTTACGAAAGATTTGTTTAGCAGGGTTACTAAGACTATGATACCGGTAATTCTTAATGAAATGTGCTGGGGTCTTGGTGTTGCGGTATATTCAATTGCATATGGCAGAATAAGTACTGAGGCATTTGATGCGGTACAGATTACAAACAACGTAGTAAACCTGTTTATGGTTGCTGCTTTTGGTATGGCCGGCGCTTCAGCGGTTATGACGGGACATGTTATAGGTGCGGGAGAGGAAAAGAAGGTAAGGCAGTATGCATGGAGTTTTGTGCGGCTTTGCATAGTCGGAGGCTTTTTGCTGGGAGGTCTTTTATATCTGTTCGCTCCATCCATTGTAAGTTTGTTTAAGGTAAGCGGTGATGTTATTGAGACAGCTATAATTCTTATGGCAATGAATGCCATTATTTTGCCAATAAGATTTACAAATATAGTTGTAATTGTGGGAGTTTTACGTGGAGGTGGAGATGCCACATTTGCTTTTGTTGCTGAAAGCATTACTATGTGGCTTATAGGTGTTCCTCTTTCTTTTATAGGAGCATTGGTTCTAAGACTTGATGTTCAGTGGGTAGTACTCATGGTAATGGCTGAAGAAATTGTGAAAATGATTTGTGGTGTTACCAGATTAAGGTCTAATAAGTGGATAAAAAATGTTGTCAGAGAAATTTAATTTTGTTCAGATGAATTATTGGGCATTATAATAATAAAATTGTGAAATATCGGAGGTTTTATGAATATTAAGAATGCTGCACATGAAATAACGGCTGTAAAGCCTAACCAATACCCGGTTACAGGCTTTTCGGAGATTGCTTTTGCAGGAAGGTCAAATGTAGGCAAGTCTTCAATAATTAACACTTTGGTTAACAGAAAAAGTCTTGCAAGAGTGGGTTCAACACCGGGTAAGACCAGACAGATAAATTTCTTTAGTGTTAATGAGAATTTTTATTTAGTGGACTTGCCGGGATATGGCTTTGCCAGTGTATCAAAAGAAATGAAGGCATCATGGTCGAATATTATCGAAACTTATCTGTATTCAAGGAAAGAAAATTTTCTTAAAATGGTTGTATTACTTGTAGATATCAGACATTCTCCAAGTAAAGACGATATTACGATGTATCAATGGTTAAAGGGTTTTGGGCTCAAGACTCTTATCATTGCCAACAAGGCTGACAAGATAACCAGAGGACAGATAAATCCTCGCATAAATGATATACGTAAGGTTTTACAACTGGATGGAGACGAAAAGGTTATCCCGTTTTCTACTTCAAATCGGTTAGGTCTTGAACAGGTATGGGCAGAGTTTGATAATGTATTGAATGTTACGGGTGAAGAACAGAAGGCTTAGGATGGGGATTTTTATATGGAAAAGTATTCTTATACAGATGAAAATGAAAAGCTTAGAAAAAAATTGAGAACGATGAAAATAATTGCAACGTCTCTATTAGTATTTATGACACTTGTATTTATTATTTTCAGAAGATTAGAGGGGCGAGGACTTCTGTATTCGTCTATAGCTGCTTTTGCAGAAGCCTCCATGGTAGGTGCCCTTGCAGACTGGTTTGCTGTTGTGGCACTTTTCAAGCACCCTTTAGGACTTAGGATTATTCCTCATACAGCCATCATTGCAGAGAATAAATCAAGAATAGCCAAGGCTTTGTCAAATTTCGTTGTCTCTAACTTTTTTACGCCTGACATTATTAAGTCAAAGCTGGACAAGGTAAGTATTTCAAAGACAGTTTCAGCCTATGTAGCCAAAAACAGAGAGATGATTGTAAAAGCTATAGCTGTGAGACTTCCTTATTTAGCTGATTCCTTTATAAATGATGAAAAAGTCGGTAATTATATAAAAGTACAGCTCAATACCAAAGCCAAGGATATATGCCTGTACCCTTTATTGGGCAAGAGTTTGACTCCACTTGTTGAATCAGGTTATCACAAACCTATCGTAAAGGGAATTCTTAACGCTACATATAAATTTATCAGTGAAAATAAAGAAAAGACAATCCTTGTACTTGGTGGAATAAATAAAACTCTTACTATGCCTTTTATTGGGGATTTGGTTTACCGAAAGATACTTGAATTCTTAAACAGGCAGACCGAAGAAATAGATACAAACGAAGAGGCTGAAATAAATAAATTAATAATGTCAGTTATTCCTAAGCTTATTAATGATATGAAAAATTCTCAGGAGCTTATTGAAAAAGGTGAGACGCTCAAAGGTCAGATATTGGACTCAGAGGTTTATAATAAAGCCGTAAATATGTTGACGGAAGTAATAGTTGATTACAAAAATTCATATTTTGAAAATGAAGAGAAGCTTAATGAAAAGGTCAGCCTGCTGATTGATATGATTATAAGTGGAATCAATAATAATGATATACTGCGTGAAACAATTGACAATTCAGTAATCGGCGGTATTGAAAGTATAGTTTCCCAGTATGGCGACAGAGTGGGTTCTCTTATATACGATACTATGGAAGGCTGGGAAACAAAAGATATGGTGGATAAGTTGGAGGTTCAGGTTGGAGCGGACCTGCAATATATCAGAATTAACGGAACAGTTATAGGTGGCTTGGCGGGACTGGTTATTCATCTTCTGACTCAGTTATTTTAATATTTTGTTTAGAGAGGTTTAATTATGGATAGGTTCAAAATCACCCGGCTTGTTGCAATACTTGGTATTGCAGCAAATATTTTTCTTCTTTGCATAAAGCTTGCAGCGGGTTTCATAAGCCGTAGTCAGGCTATGATTGCTGACGGTTTTAACAGTGCCGGGGACGTTTTCGCTTCGGTTATGACACTTGTGGGGAACAGTATCGCCAGTAAACCCGAAGATAGCGACCATCCATACGGACATGGCAAAGCTGAATATATTTTTTCCATGATTATTAGTATTTCTCTTATGTTTGTTTCATTTACAATTTTTAAGAGTTCACTGTCCTCAATATTAGACAGGTCTTCTTTTACAGTATCTTGGTTTCTGATAGTAGCAGCAATAATTACCATAGCCGTTAAACTTTCACTATTTATTTATACCAGTCGTGTCGGAAAGAAAATGGATAACCTTCTTGTTATTGCTAATTCTGAAGACCATAGAAATGATGTTTTTGTTACCTCCGGTACCATTCTTGGCATTATCATGGGATACCTCGGATTTGCATGGGTAGACGGTGCTGTGGGTATAATTATTTCTCTGTGGATTTTTTATACCGGAATCAAAATATTTATTTCGTCATTTAAGGTTCTCATGGACACTAATATTGACCCTGCCTTTAAGGAAAATGCCCATAATCTGATTCAAAGCATCAGCGGAGTTGACCATATTGATTCAATCAATGCAAAGCCTGTTGGAGAGGGGTTTATACTGATTATTAAAGTGTCTGTGGACGGAGAACTGTCTGTAAACGAGAGTCATAAGATTGCCGGAGTAATTAAGGCAAAAGTTAAGGACATTAAAGGAATAAAGGATGCAGTGGTTCATATTAATCCGTGTTAAAAAAATTTTTGTTTTAAGTCAACATCATAGGGTACATATATAATTGTCGTTAAGATATCAAATAAAATAAAAAATAAGATAAAAAATTGTATTGGGAGGATTTTTGACTATGAAGAAATTTGTTTGTTCAGTTTGCGGATACGTACACACCGGTGGTGAGGCACCAGATGTTTGTCCTCAGTGTAAAGCACCAAAGGCAAAATTTATTGAGCAGTCAGAAACATCAGAACAATGGGCTGATGAACATAGAATTGGTGTTGCACAGGGTGTTGATGCCGAGATACTTGAAGGTTTGAGAGCAAACTTTACGGGTGAATGTACAGAGGTTGGTATGTACCTCGCTATGGCAAGACAGGCTGAACGTGAAGGATATCCTGAAATCGGCGCTTTTTATAAGCTTGCTGCATGGGAAGAAGCTGAACACGCTGCAAAGTTTGCAGAATTGCTTGGTGAAGTAGTTCATGCTGATACTAAGAAAAACCTTGAGTTGAGAGCAGAAGCAGAAGCAGGAGCATGTAAGGGTAAGAAGGATCTTGCAACTCGTGCAAAACAGCTCAACCTTGACGCAATTCACGATACAGTTCATGAAATGTGTAAGGATGAAGCAAGACATGGAGCAGGATTTAAAGGACTTTTGAACAGATATTTTAAATAAAAATTAATACAATATGATATGAAAAAATACAATTCTTACTATCGGTAAACCGTTGAATACTAAGGCTTTTGTGCTACAGTTCACGAAACTGATTTTGAGGATTGTATTTTTTTGTACTTTTGTTTGTTTTAACGTGTATTTATTTTTGGTGGGAAAACGGTGGGAAATTCATCGAAATTAGTCCGCAGCTCTGATCTTTTCCCACAAATGGAGTGTAGACCAGAAGGGGATAGAGTTTAAAGGAAGTATTCTATCCCAAAGTGCAAGGTTCGTACATCTTTGTCTATGTAAGCATGGTGATAATACCAATCAAACCTGTTTTCCATCCCTGAACAGAATCGCTCAGATAGTTGGCAAACATCAAATTTATATAAAATAATTCCTTTTTTAAAATAAAACTCTATTTTTAGAAAATATCATAATATGAGTAGAAATATAGTAAGATTAACATTTATTATACTATAATATAGCCTGAATTTTATTTATTTTCCGAAAGGGGCAATTTTATGTCAAAAGCTATAAAATGTTTTTCATTTGTAATAATGGTGATCTTCCTTCTTCACACTAATTTGTTTACAGTAGCATCTACTGGCTTGGAAACTTCACAGAATGCAAATTACAATAACAAAATAGTGGCTAAAAACAAGACTAAAACGGCAATTAAAGAAAGGAATACAACAGAGAAAAAACAAAATCAAATGCAAATTGAAATAGAAGAGACTAGCAGCGAAGATACACAACCAACAAAAAATTATTCTGAATCAACTGCTGTTAACCAATTCGGAGACTCGAAAACAGAGAGTTACTCAGATTTTGAAACAGATAGGCTAATTATTAAATATAAGAATAAAGACAGTAATTTCAATGCAGATGAGTTTTTTGAAAAAGTTGATAAAGAACTAAAATTGAAAATAAAAAAAGATTATAAACATAATAATTTCGAATTTATAGTACTTGATAAAAAGTGTAAACTTAATGATTTAGCTGATGATATAAAAAAACAAGATTTGAACAACGATATCCAATATATACAGCCTGATTATCAGTTAAGCTTATCAACTAATGATTCTTACTATAGTAGTCAGTGGGGAGTAGAAAATAACTTGGTTGTATACGACGAAAAATCTTCGGAACAAATTAATAGTTACATTTGTGATTCCAATATAGTAGAAGCTTGGAGAAAGTCAACTGGCAATGGAGCAGTAATCGCTGTGATTGATACAGGTGTGGAAGCTACACATGAAGATTTGGCACAGAATATATGGGTTAATACTAAAGAAATTCCAGGCAATGGAATTGATGATGACGGCAACGGTAAAATAGATGATATTAATGGATGGAATTTTATTGATAACAGCAATGCAGTATATGATACATTAAATATCAGTGATGAAAATCATGGCACACATATTGCGGGAATTATTGCTGCAGTAAAGGATAATGGTAAGGGTATAGCAGGGGTTGCACCTTCTGCAAAAATATTGCCTCTTAAGGTATTCAACAATGGAAAAGCATACACCAGTGATATTATGCTTGCAATACAATACGCTGAAAATATTGGTGTAAAAATAGTGAATTGTAGTTGGGGAAGCACTGACAAAAATCCGTCGTTGGAAGAAGTAATACAAAACTCAAGTATGCTCTTTGTGTGTGCAGCAGGGAATAGTAGCGCAGATATCGACAATGTACCAGTGTATCCGGCAGACTTTGACTGCCCTAACATAATAGTGGTAGCTTCTGTGAACAAAAACGGTATATTGTCTGGATTTTCAAATTATGGAGAGAAGAATGTTGACGTTGCTGCACCAGGAGATGGAATTATTAGTACATTACCCAGTAATTCGTATGGTGAAATGAGTGGGACATCAATGGCAACGGCATTTGTTTCAGGTGAAGCTGCGTTGATGTCCGCTAATATACCTGATATAAACTCAGTAGATTTGAAAGAAGGAATAATTCGATGTTCAGACCATTTATCAAGTTTATCTGGAAAAGTAAGCGGCAGTTCAAAAATAAATTGTGTTAATTCTCTTAATAATCATTCAACAGACAAAATTATAGATGTCCCAGATATTAGTGTAGTACAAAACGGTATTGTGTTGACTGAACAATTGGATATTGGGGAAAAGGAATTTTCTGAGGATGATAATTCTTCATATGAAATTCCTGTGGAATCAGTCATAACATATGTATACGACGATAATAATCGCTTAATAGAAATATGGAAAGGTAATGCACAAATATACAAGTTCATATATGACAACAACGGAAATCTTATACGCAAACAAAAACTTTAAACTGGGGGTAAAGAAATGCCAAAGATTAGGGCTATATTGTTAACAATAATATCAGTAGCTGTGCTTTTTATGGGTATTTTATCAGTGCAGGCTGCTTTGAATAAAAATCAATTGATAAAGCAGGATAGTAAAAGTCAAGGAGTTCTATCAGTAGGTAAAAAAAGCGTTGAATCACCGTCAACGAATGGAAAGAGTACAAGTAGTCTATCTAAAAAAGATCAAAGGTTACTCATAAAGTATAAGGATAATCAGAGTGCACAGACATTAAAAAGTAGCATAAAGAAGAAAATTAAGCTAAGTAAGGTAGAAATTAGAAAGCAGTTTAAAAGATCAAGAATGGATGTGATAGAAGTAGACTCAAATGCAGATATCACAAAAGTCAAAGAGGAATTAGTCAAAGATCCGAATGTTGAGTATGTACAGACAGATTTTGAACTCGGATTATTAGGGGAACAACAGGAAGACGAAAAATATAGTCTTCAATGGGCGCTTGAAAATGATGGCCAGGATATATTGGGGCAAGAAGGCACAGACGGAGTTGATATAAATGTTAAAGAAGCTTGGTCGAAAACAAAGGGTTCTGAAGATGTAGTCATAGGTGTTATTGACACAGCAATAGATATAAACAACCCTGAAATAAAAGATAACATATTTACAAACCCACTGGAGATTCCGGGAAACGGAATAGATGATGATAATAACGGGTACATAGACGATGTAAACGGATGGGATTTCGTTAACGATGATAATAGTGTAAATGACAACACATCAGATGAAAATCATGGAACACATATAGCTGGAATTATAGGAGCAAAGGAAGGAAACGGTGGAATAAAGGGAATTGCTCCAAATGTAAAAATACTGCCTCTTAAATTCTCTGAGGATGGAAAAGGACGTACTTCTTCTGTAATTGAGGCCATAGAATATGCTAAAAAAATGGGTGTAAGGATAATCAATTGCAGCTTTGGAGCAAGTAATTATAACCCCGCATTATCAGATGAAATGAAGAGTACGGGTATCCTTTTCGTGTGTGCCGCAGGAAATAACGGAAGCGCGGAGCCTATTTATCCGGCTGCCTTTGAACTGCCGAACGTATTATCGGTGGCAGCAGTAGATAATAAGGGGGGGCTTGCAAGTTTTTCAAACTATAATGAAAGTGTTGATGTAGCTGCACCGGGAGTGAAAATACTAAGTATAGCCGCTAACAATGGGTATGATTACTACAGTGGGACATCATCGGCAGCACCACAAGTTACAGGAATGGCAGCTCTCCTTGAAAGCTACAGGCAAAGTCTGATGCCAAACGATATAGCATTAACGATAAAGGCCAATGCTGAAAAAAGTGTTACGGACACAAATATAAAATTAGCAAATGTCTCAGAAGCTTTTGACAACATAAAGATATACAGTAACGGAGCGGAACTGCCGGTGGAAGATAGTAATAAGAAAATATATGATGATCAGGAATTGGAAATGCTCACCGCGGGGGTATCTAAACTACTGGTAGAGCAGCTTCATTACGGAGAAGACGGTGTAAGTGCCGCTTCAGGAAACTTCTCACGTTCATATGTTGATATGTCACTGGAATCACCAATAGATGGGATTGCGGTGACAAGGACATACAATTCTATGGAAGTTGGAAACTATTCTTATTTTGGTGCGGGCTGGACTTTTTCATACAGTGGAAATATAACAAATGATGATACTTATTTTGGGAGGGTAAATGTAATGCTCCCTGGGGGAGTAAGGGAAAACTTTGTATCATACGGACCAAACACCTATGTGTCAGATATATCAAATGGCTCTAAAGGTTCTATTTTAACAGTTGAAAATGGTGCCTACAAATTAACCACAAAGGATCAACATGTATATTATTTCAACTCAAATGGGTATTTATGTAAAATAGAGGACGAAAACAAAAATGCAATAACAATAGAGTTTGGTGCCGGTAAAATAAAAAGTGTTACAGATCAACAAGGCCGTAAATTTGAAATTAGCTACAATTCAATAGGATATGTGGATCATATTATGGATACAAGCAATAACAGGGTTGTTACATATAGTTACGAGAATTACAGACTGAAAAGTGTAATTGATCCTATGAATAATACAATATACACATACACTTACGATAGTAACGGACTGCTGAGTTCTGTAAAAGATTACTCAGGAAATACCATAGAGACAATTACCTATAATAGTGGCACCACAGGTAATAAAGGCATAGTGTATCAGAATACCAAGTATATTACTCCACAAAAGTCGAATACATATACATACAGGTATAATACGTCAAATAAGACAACAACGATAACTGATTCCAATAACAGGGTTGTAACCAAAAAATACGATGATTATCAGTTTATTACGAGTTCGGTAGATCCCGAAGGGAAAGAGACAAAAGTAGAGTATAGCACATCAAATCCTTTTTCATGGAACTTAACAGATGGTCATTATCCTAGAAATTATAAACCTTGGGCTCTTTCCAGGTCAAATGCAGCAATAGCTGAATATAATGGTAAAATTTATTACTTTGGTGGGCAGTATTATAATACAGAATGGTTGTATTACTCATCACCATATTCATATTCATGTTCGATCTATCCTCTTTCATTAGCATCTGCAAGTAGCTTTGATTCTTCTACACAAACATGGTCAAATTTCAATTTGCCCTCGTATTTTCCGAATGGATACAGTCAGGCTTCTGCTACTGTAAAAAATGGAGAAATATATGTTGCCGGGGGAAAGTCTATACAGAAGTATACTTTAGATAATTACGAAGTTGGCTTGAAAAGTATGTATAAATTTAATCCGGCTAATAATGTTTGGACAAAAATGCCGGATATGCCTCACATAAGATACGGACATGAGCTTGCTGCTTTAGATAATGATCTGTATGCAATAGGAGGACAGGTTGATAATGCATATAATGCAAGTAATCTTGTTGAGAAATTTGATGGAACCCGGTGGACAGAGGTCAGCAGTACATTAGCTCCTTGTAATGCCTTAGATTATGGCAGAATATCAGTAGTATTGGGAGGCAAGCTATATGTACGTGATAAGAACGGAAATCTTGAATTATATGATCCTGTAAATGATCAATGGAGTATTTTCGATACAAATGTTCCTGTTGGGGAGATGGTGGTAGCGAATAATACAATATACTCTGTGAACGGAAGATACCAGACAGCATATAAGTATGATATAAACAAAAAATGCTGGGAACTGATGTCCTCCAGTATAGGTATTGATTATAATGTTGATGTGCGACAGGCATATTTTAACTCTTTCAGAGCAGCAGTAAGCAATGGTAATATTTATACTATTTGCGGATACACAACCTGGCACAGTGCAACATATAACCCAAATACTGAAATGGCTGAAGTTTTTGCTTATCTGGAGGAACCTAACCTTTATGTATATCAGGGAAACTATACTACCACAAAACAGGTAAACTATTACGGGGAAGAAAAGAAGGTTACAGACCGCTCGGGAAATGTGTATCAGTATGAAAGAGACAAAAGAGGTAACATCATAAAAACAATAAACCCCGACGGTGGCTGCGAAGAATACACATACGATTCAAAGAATAATATATTAAGCGAAAAAGATGCAGAAGGGAAGTATACATTCTATGTATATGATGCTGATGGCATAAATCTTTTGAAAACTGCTGTTCCCTTGAATGGTACGGATATATATATAGAAGGTCAAAGCGATACATCAAAATTTGCAATAACACAGTATGTATACTACTCAGAAGAAGAAAGGGCTGAGAAAGGGTACACCATAAAGGGACTATTAAAAACAAAAAAAGATCCAAACGGCAATTCAACTGACTATACGTATGATGCAAATGGAAATGTAAGCACAGCTACCGATGCAGAGGGTAATGTTTCAAAGTCGGAATATTACAGCACTGGGTTAATCAAATCTGCAATAACCCCAAAAGGTTTTAGGATCGATTATAACTATGATCATAATGGCAGACTGGAGAAAACCGTATGCAATGGAACAGAAACAACAAGAACCACCTATGATGCAATGGGAAGGAAGACCCAGGAGGTATTGCCAAAGCAATACGATGAATCTCTGGATAATCTATCAACACATACTTACAGAGGAAATCACGGTGTAAGGTATACGTACTATTCTTCCGGCAAGGTCAGGACTGAAACAGATGCGGAAAACAATACAACAACATACGATGATTATGACCAGTACGGTAATCTGAAAAAGGAAACAAAACCAAACGGTGCAATATTCGAATATGAATATGACATAATGAACAGGTTATCAAAGGTATACTATACAGACAAGGCAGGAGCAGCAAAAAAACTTCTTGAAGAATACACCTACAATATACTTTCAGGAGGTAAAACACAAAAAATCCAAAAAACTTATGAAAACAGTACCAAAGCAATAACAATTACATATACCTACGATTATGCCGGAAGGCAAATAGAGCAGCTTAACGGTGATGGAACAAAGATAACAAACGAATACTACAAAGATGGGGAAATAAAAAGTGCAACGGACCCAAAGGGAAATAAAACAGAGTATATATATAATCAAATTGAAGGATCAGATAAATATGACATAGTAAAAACACCATTTGAAGAAATAAACGAAGTAACCCATTACACTGTAAGCAAAACCTACTACGACAAAAACGGGAATGTCACAAAAACCACAGTAACGTCAAACAAGCCCGGAGAGCCTGAAAAGGTAAAAGAAACCCGCTATGAATACGACAAGACGAACAAACTCATCAAGGTAACCTCCTACAACAACGGAGCAGTAGAAAACATATTCCAGTACTACTACGATGCAGACGGAAACAAGCTAAGAATGTATCAGGGACTGACAAGCCCTCTGACAATAAACGGACTTGACAGTGTAGTACCCGGTGGAGACAGCACATACACAGTAACCAAATATGATTATGACACTAATAACAGACTCAGCAAGGTAACTGACTCCACAGGCAAGGAAGACCTTTACGACAGCTATGACCTTAACGGAAATCTTGCACACAGGACGGACAGAAACGGCAACAGCATTGCTATGACCTATGACAATCTAAACAGGCCAATGACAGAAACCGTAACAACAGCAGACGGAAAAGGAAATGTGTCAACCACCTACAGCTACGACGACATAAACCGTAAGGTCACAAAAACAAGAAACGGTGAAACAACGACACTTGAATATGACGGTAAAGGA